>JAKBCJ010000001.1 GCA_021807975.1 Pseudomonadota bacterium
GCCTTGCGCCGACTCCAGACCCGCTGACGCGACCTCGTTGAAGCCGGAGGCGAGCGAGATCACGGTCTGGCCATTACGGCCGATACCGAATTCGTGTGCCTGTTTCACCAGGTTCGTCCAATCGCTGCCACCGCAGGCCAGGCCCACGGCTTTCGCGCCGGAGGCTTGTGCCTTGAGCAGATAACTGGACAGGTCGGAACTGTTGAGGGGAAACGATGTCGCGCCCAGGAACTTGCCGCCGGCCTTCGTGACGAACGCCTCGGCGTCCTCCCGCAAGGCGTGGCCGAAGGCGTAATCGACATTGACGATGTACCAACTGGTGAGACCTGCCGTCATCGCGGCGTTGGCCACCGCGCGCACCGATGCGTACGTGTCGAACCCAAACTGAAAGCTGGTGGGTTTGCAGGATTTTCCGGTCAGTGCGGCGCTCATGCTGCCGGCGATCAGCAGGATGCGGTTGCGCTCGCGCACCAGATCCGCGGCAGCCAGCGTTATGGAGGATGCCGATCCGCAGACGATGGCCTGGACGTTTTCGTCGTCGAGCCATTTTCTTGCTATGCCCATTCCCACGTCGGGCTTGTTCTGATCGTCCGCGGCGATCACCGCGACCGGCCGTCCCAGTACGGTGTTGCCAAAATCCCGCACCGCCATCTGAACCGCCAGCAACAGGCCCGGGCCGGTGTCGTCCGCATAGACCCCCGACATGTCGCACAGAACGCCGATCTTCACCGGTTCGACAGCCTGTTGGGCGAAGACGCGGCGTGCGGCGGCGGCGGGGAACAAGGCGCCGCCCGCGGCAAGGAGTGCGCGGCGCGACATCCAATCCAGCCTGTCGTTTTTCATGATCGTTATCTCCTCCACGTCGTTTTTGTTTTGCCGGCATTTTGGCCCGGCAATTCAGCGCGTCATCCGTGCGGGCATGCGGTCAGGCTCGACGGCTGGCTGATGACCATCCGGTTGCATCGAAATGAGGATGCCGAACGCCATAGTCGCCGGTCGTCTGGCGTTCAGGATGCGCATGAATCGCTATATGCGCCAATCCGCATATGATAAGCGATACCTGTTCAAAAAAGACAAAGACGGGAGGAGATGAGTACAATTCAGGCCATGGAGCTGTTTGTCTGGTCGGTCAGACAAGGCAGCTTCTCCGGTGCCAGCCGTCGGGCCGGGCTGTCGCCCGCGTCCGTGTCGCGTCATATCGCGCAACTGGAGGCATCGCTGGGCGTTCAACTGCTGAACCGCACCAGCCGCAAACTCGCGCTGACCGAAGCCGGCCAAGCCTATTTCGCTCGGATCGAACCCGCGCTGGAAAGCATCCGCGAGGCCGAGGCCGCGGCCGTTGCGTTTCAGGCGACGCCCAGCGGGACGCTGCGCGTGCAATCCCGGACGATGTTCGGACTACGGATAGTAGCCCCGCTGATTCCGCGATTTCAGGCGCTTTACCCGTCGGTGCGGGTCGATCTGCGGCTGACGGAGCAGCCGGTCAATCTGACCGCGGCGGAATTCGATGTGGAATTTTGCATCGGGCAGCCGCCGGACTCCAGCCTGAAGCAGCGCCTGATCCTTGCCAGCGAACGCTATCTGGTTGCCAGTCCGGCCTATCTTTCCCGTATGCCGCCGCTGTTGCAACCCGGCGACGTGATGGCGCATGCATGCCTGACATACTGGCTTGGACCGGAGGAACCGGTCTGGAAATTTTTCGCCGACGGGCATCTGGATGAGATCGCGGTGCGATCCGCGTTCAGCAGCAACAATGGCGAGGTACTGCGGACGTTGGCGATGCTGGGCCATGGCATCGCGCTTCTGGACGACTACACGGTGCGGCCCGACCTTGACGCCGGGCGCCTGGTCCGTTTGCTGGCCACGCATCGGGTGACGAATACGCAATTTCGCGGCGGGATTTACGCGGTTTACCACAATTCGGGGTTCGTGCCGGCAAAGCTGCAGGCGTTTCTGGATTTCCTGTCGGCCAAGAGCACGATCCAGTTGGCGTATGCGGCGTCGGCGTCGTTGTAAAGCGGCGCCGGCCTGTGATCGTCACGGCAGGATGGCCGGGACAGGCCCGGCCATCGCGATAGAAGGTGAAACGTCGTTTTCTTCCGCTGTTTGATTCGGCGGATCGACGGTCGCCCGCGGCTATGTCCCGATCCCGCCGATCGCCAGATACTTGATCTCCAGGTAATCCTCGATCCCGTATTTGGACCCCTCGCGCCCGAGCCCGGAGGATTTCATGCCGCCGAACGGCGCCTCGGCAGTGGAGATGATCCCTTCGTTGATCCCGATGATGCCGTATTCCAACGCCTCACCCACGCGGAAGATACGGCCGATATCGCGGGCATAGAAATAGGCGGCGAGACCGAATTCGGTGTCGTTCGCCAGGCGGATGGCTTCTTCCTCGGTCTTGAAGCGGAACAGCGGCGCGACCGGGCCGAAGGTTTCCTCGCGGAAGATCAGCGCATCGTGCGGGACGTTCGCCAACACGGTGGGTTCGTAGAAATTGCCGCCCAACCGATGCTTCTTGCCGCCGGTCACCACCGTAGCACCCATCGAAAGGGCGTTGGCGACATGCTCCTCCACCTTCGTCACGGCAGCGGCGTTGATCAGCGGGCCTTGCGACACCCCTGGCTCCATGCCGTTGCCGACCTTCATTGCCTCGACGGCCGCCTTCAGCTTGGCGGCGAAGGCGTCGTACACGCCGTCCTGCACCAGGATTCGGTTGGCGCACACGCAGGTCTGCCCGGTGTTGCGGAACTTGCTGCCCATTGCGCCGGTCACGGCGGCATCCAGGTCCGCGTCGTCGAATACGATGAAGGGGGCGTTGCCGCCCAGTTCCATGCTGGTTTTCTTGATCGTCGGCGCGCACTGCGCCAGCAGCTTGGCGCCGACTTCGGTGGAGCCGGTGAACGACAGTTTCCGCACCAGCGGGTTGGCGGTCAGTTCGCCGCCCATCGCCGAGGACCCGCCGGTCAGCACGTTGCACACACCGGCCGGCATGCCAGCGCGTTCCGCCAGCACCGCCAGCGCCAGGGCGGAGAAGGGGGTCTGCGAGGCCGGCCGGATGACCCCGGTGCAGCCAGCCGCCCAGCCGGGACCGGCCTTGCGGGTGATCATGGCGGCCGGGAAGTTCCAGGGGGTGATCGCCGCGAACACGCCGATGGGCTCTTTCAGCACCAGGATGCGGCGACCCTTGGCGTTCTGCGGGATGGTGTCGCCGTAGATGCGCTTCGCCTCCTCGGCGAACCAGTCGATGAAGCTGGCGGCATAGACGATTTCGCCCTTGCTCTCGGCCAGCGGCTTGCCTTGTTCGGCGGTCATGATCACCGCCAGATCGTCGGCGTTGGCCAGCATCAGGTCGGACAATTTCCGCAATATGGCGCCGCGTTCCTTCGCCAGCATCGCGCGCCAGCCGGGATAGGCTTTGTTCGCGGCCTCGATGGCACGCCTGGTTTCGGCGGCGCCCATGTTGGGGACTTCGCCAACCGCCTCCCCGGTCGCCGGGTTTTTCACAACGATGGTCTGGCCGTTATCGGCACCCACCCATTTGCCGTCCAGATAGTTTGCCTGACGGAACAGCGTCGGGTCCTTCAGCGGCAGCGGCGAGACTGGGTTCAACATCGATCGGTCCTCCTGTTTCCTGGTTGCGCTGAACATAGGACGGTTGGGCGTCGGTGTCAGGGTGGGGCGGTGGTTCACAAGGCGGCGGGATTACCATCCAATGGGTGCATGACGCGCGAACCGCCGGCCGATACCAGCAGAACCTTCCGTCTTGTCCTGTACGACGCCCTTGCCAGCGAGGCGATGGCGACCCTGACCACGGGCGTGTTCCTCGCCGGGTTCCTGGTGGATTTGGGCGCCAGCAATGTCGCGATTGGCGTGCTGGCGGCGGTGCCGTTCGCGGTGCAATTCCTGCAACTGCCGGCCGTGGTGCTGGTGGAACGGCTGCGGACGCGCCGGGCGATCTGCGCCTGGTCGGCCGGGGTCGGGCGGGCGTTTCTGTTGGTCGCGGCAATGGCACCCTTCGTCGCCGGCGATTGGGGTATTGTCCTGCTGATTGCCTCCGTCGGGATCTATCAGGCCCTGGCGGCGATTGCCGGGTGTTCCTGGAATTCCTGGATGCGCGATCTTGTCCCCGAATCCGAGTTCGGCCGCTTCTTCGGCCGCCGAGCGGCGGCGACCACCGCGCTGGCGACCGGCCTGGCGCTGGTGTGCGGGCTGGGGATCGACCGTTGGAAGGCGCTGCTGCCGGATCACCCGGCCTATGTCTATACCGTGATGTTCGTGTTCAGCGCGGTGGTCGGGTTTTTGGGGGTTTGGCTGCTGTCGATCACGCCCGACCAGCCGATGCCGCCCGCCAGCCAGCGCACGCCCGTGCGCGCCATGTTCGCCGCCCCGTTCGCGGACCGGAATTTTCGCCAGTTGATGCTGTTCCTTGGGTCCTGGAACTTCGCCGCCAACCTCGCCGCGCCCTTCTTCGCCGTCTATATGTTGAAGACCGTCGGCTATTCGATGGGAACGATTATTGTCCTGACTACCGCGAGCCAGCTTAGCAACCTTGCGGCCCTCGGCCTGTGGGGCACGCTGATCGATCGGTTCAGCAACAAGGCGGTGCTGGGGATCGCCGCGCCGCTGTTTCTGATGTGTACTCTGGCATGGAGTTTCACCGGTCTGGCGTGGATTCAACCGGCGGTTTTCTTCGTGCTGTTGGCCATCCATGTGCTGATGGGCGTCGCCACGGCCGGCGTGGCGCTGGCGTCGGGCAATATTGCGATGAAACTGTCGCCGCCGGGGCAGGCGACGGCGTATCTGGCGTCCAACAGTGTCGTCAGCGCGACCTGCGCGGCGATTGCCCCGATCCTGGGTGGGCTGCTGGCGGATTTCTTCGCCGCGCGCGATCTGAGCTTCGGGTTCACCTGGAAGGGCACCGAAGATGCGGTGACTCTACAAGTGTTGGATTTCCATGCCTGGACGTTCCTGTTCGGGCTGTCGGCGATGGTAGGGCTGTTCTCCCTGCACCGGCTGTCGTTCGTGAACGAAGCCGCGGGCACCACCGACCCGCTGCAGGTGCGCCACCTGCTGATCGAGGCTCGGCGGTCGGTGCAGGGGATTTCCAGCGCCGCCGGGTTGCTGCGCGTTGTGCGCGTGCCGTCGTGGCTGATCCGGCCGCGAAGCGGGAAGGCGCCGCGATAGCGGGTGGGTGATCCCGGAGGCGGGGTTCGCACTTGGCCGACTCCGGCCATGTGCAGTCTGTTAGAAGTATGAGTACCAGTCAAATGCGTGTTGTCGAGTCCGATTTGTGGGACCGGTATATCGGTCTGCCTCCCGGCCCCCGGCTGGTATTGCGGCTGAAGAGCCTGATGGTACCCGCCGTGACGAAGTCCGAGTTCGTGGAGTGCATCCGCGCGACCGGGATAGTACCGCAGACGGGTCGGCAGTGGTCCCCGCAACTCGTCAATGCACTGTGCGACGAACTGCGGCGCAAGGGATTGCTGAAAGCGGACGATGCCTGCGTGCCTGAACTGCTGCATCCAGTCGCCGCAGACGCGGGCGCGTCGCCGGATGCGCTTGCGCTGGCCGGGGCGATCGAGCGGATTCTGCCCGGGGACCGTCCGGCCAGTCAGTATTATTCGTCCAGCCGAATTATCGACTCGAACGCCGTGCGTCGCTTGATCCGGTTGTCGGTCTATACGGACAACGAGCTGATCTTCATCCGGAACCGCGATCTGTGCGAAAAGCACATGGCGCCCGAACGCTCGGTTATGGTTGTTGCCCGGGCATTCCAGGATGCGCCGATCGACGCCGGCTGGATCGCCAGCCGCTGCCCGGTCATTCAGGCGTCGCTACTGGAAGCCGTGATGACCAGCTTCATCCTGACTGGCGCGAATGGCAGGGGCATCGGCGAGATACTCGGTTTGGCCAGAAGCCAGCGCGGGAAAGTGGGCTTCGGCGCGGTGGCCGCCCAGTTATCGCGGTGCGATCTGCTCGCTCTCCGTCTCGACGATCTTCGCGAATCGCTGGCGGCGGCCAAAGGGACGGCGGCCGGCGACGACGTGCAGGCGATGGAGGCCGCTCTGGCGTTTCTTCAGGGACGGAACGACGCTGCGCTGACGCATTATCGCGACGCCCTGAAACTGCGCCGCAAGCGGCTGGGGAAGCGCAAGGTGTTCCTGGAGCATGAGCATCTTATTCTGTTCCCGATGGCTCTGCTGCGCGCCAACGATGCCAGCCTGCATACAGAGCTACAGAATGGGTTGGATGCGGCGATGGCCGGGCAAGTGCCGCTCGACCATGGGACCGGACTGCTGGCGATGCAGGCGTTGCTGTGGGTGGTCCAAGGCCTGCAGACCCGCGCGCTGGATCTGCTCGCCGACATTTCCACGCGGATCGGGCAGTCCCTGTTGTCCGAGGCCTGCGTCGCTCTGGCGGCATATTCCCTGGATGCCAACGTGTCGCGTGCCAATCTGGCCGAGCTTGCCGCAAGGTTCGAAAGCATCGAGCAAATGCAGCCGCTGCCGGCGTGCATCTATGCCGAAATCCTGTCCAAGGTCGCGCCGCGCCCCGAACGCTATAAGGCCTTCCTCGGCGGGGCGGATATCATCGCCTTCACCGGGATCATCGAGATTCGGCAACCCTGGGAGCGTGCCCTGGAAAGTCTGGGTGCATTCCTGGACAAGGGCGACCCGGCAGCGGAAACCGCAAAGGCGCCCCGCAAGGCGAAGCGCCTGGTTTTCTTCGTCGATCCGGATACCGAGGAGGTGACCGCGGCCGAACAATCCGCCAAGGGACGCGACGGCTGGACCGATGGGCGGGCCGTAGCGATGAAACGGCTGTACGAACAGGACCCAAGGCTGGACTACCTGACGCCACAGGACCGGCTGGCGTTGCGCACCATCCGCAAGCACGCCGCGGACTGGTATGGCGAGGACAGCTATGAATTCGATAGCCCCCGCACACTGCTGGCGCTGATTGGCCATCCGGCGGTGTTTGATGCCGCGCAGCGGTCCCAGCCGCTGGAACTGGTGTCGTATCCGCTGGAACTGCTGGTGACCGAGACGCGGAACGGATACCGGATCGCGTTATCCCACACCGCCGACGAGCCGACAGTGTTCCTGGAGCCGGAAACGCCTTCGCGCTATCGCGTGATCGATTTTCCCAAGCCGATGCTGGCGGTTCAGGAAATCCTCGGCGACAGCGGCCTGACCGTGCCCGCCGCCGCCCGCGACAAAGTGGTGGCGATGGTGCGCCGGAACAGCCCCACCTTGCCGATCCGGGCGGAAATCGCCGAGGCCGATCAGCCGGGAACCGAGGGGCAGGCAACGCCCGTGGTTCAGTTGGTGCCGTACGAGGCCGGGTTGAAACTGGGGCTGGTCGTCCGTCCGTTCGGTGCCAACGGCCCCGCCTATGTCGCGGGCCTGGGCGGCCGGTCGGTGCTGGCGACTGTCGGCGGCCAACAGCTTCGCGCCAACCGTGACCTGCCGCGCGAACTCGCCGAACGCACCGCGCTGATAGACGCGTGCCCGACGCTGCGTGACCGCGGCGGCGCCGAGTTGCATGAGTTGGTGGTCGAAGACCTGGACGGCTGCCTGGAACTGCTGCTGGAATTGCGGTCCTACGCTGGACCGATCTCCGTGGAGTGGCCGGAAGGCCGAGCGATGCGCGTCAGTGCGGTGTCGGCCGGCAATATGAAACTGCGCGTCGCTCAGGATCGCGACTGGTTCAATGTCGATGGCACCGTGGCGCTGGACGAGGACCAGGTGCTGGAAATGCGCTTCCTGCTGGAACGGCTCGACAAGGCGCAGGGCCGCTTCGTGCCGTTGGGCGACGGGCGCTTCGTCGCGCTGACCCGACAGTTGCAGACCCAGTTGCAGCGGCTGGCGTCGGTGTCGGAGCCCTCGAAATCCGGCCGGCGGGTGCATGCGCTGGGTGCGCCAGCCCTGGATGCTGTTCTGGAAGACGCCGGCGAAGTGAAATCCGACGCCGCCTGGAAGAAGTTTGTCGCCCGCATCCGAGCCGCCGAGGGGTGGACTCCCGTGCTGCCCCCGACGTTGCAGGCGGAGTTGCGGGATTACCAGGTGGAAGGCTTCGTCTGGATGTCCCGGCTGGCGCGGTGGGGCGCCGGCGCCTGTCTGGCCGACGATATGGGGTTGGGCAAGACGGTGCAGGCGATCGCGGTGATGCTGGACCGCGCGGAGGAGGGGCCGTGCCTGGTGGTCGCCCCCACATCGGTATGCCCGAACTGGGAGAATGAGATCGCTCGGTTTGCTCCGACCCTGCGCACGCACCGGCTGGCCGGGACGGGGGATCGTGCCGAACTGGTGGCCGGGCTGGGCGCGCGGGATGTGTTGGTATGCAGCTATGGCATGCTGGGCGAGTCGGTGGCCGGGCGGGACTGGCAGATGGTGGTGCTCGATGAGGCGCAGGCCATCAAGAACGCCGACACGCGGCGGGCGCAGGCGGTGCAGACGCTGCGGGCCGGCTTCCGGCTGGCGCTGACCGGGACGCCCGTCGAAAATTACCTGGACGAGCTTTGGAGTCTGTTCGGATTCGTGAACCCCGGCGTGCTCGGTTCGCGGGAGGGGTTCCAGAAGCGGTTCGCCCGGCCGATCGAGAAGGACAAGGACCCGCACGCGCGTCAGGCGTTGCGGGCGCTGATCCGGCCGTTCCTGCTGCGCCGGACCAAGGCGGCGGTGCTGAGCGAGCTGCCTCCACGCACCGAACAGACGCTGAATGTGGAGATGCCGGAGGCGGAGCGGGCGTTCTATGAGGCGCTGCGGCAGCGGTCGCTGGAGCGGATCGCGGCGCTGGACGCGCCGGAAGGGCGGCGGAAAATCCAAATCCTGGCGGAGATCACCCGGCTGCGGCGGGCGTGCTGCAACCCGGCGCTGATCGACCCGGCGGCTGGGATACCCAGCGGGAAGCTGGCGGCATTCATGGAGCTGGTGGAGGAACTGATCCGCAACCGGCACCGGGCGCTGGTGTTCAGCCAGTTCGTCGGGCACCTGGAACTGGTAAGGGCGGCGCTGGACGGGAAGGGGATTCGGCACGAATACCTGGATGGCAGCACTCCGTCGGCCGAACGGGAGAAGCGGGTGGCATCGTTCCAGACGGGCGGGGCCGATCTGTTCCTGATCAGCCTGCGGGCCGGCGGGACCGGGCTGAACCTGACGGCGGCGGATTATGTGGTGCATCTGGACCCGTGGTGGAACCCGGCGGTCGAGGATCAGGCGTCCGACCGAGCGCATCGGATCGGGCAGGAGCGGCCGGTGACGATTTACCGGCTGATCATGCAGGACAGTATCGAACAGCAGATACTGGGGTTGCACCGGGACAAGCGCGATCTCGCCACTGACCTGCTGGACGGCACGGAAACCACCGCTCGGTTGAGCGAGGAGGCGCTGCTGGATTTGATCCGGGGGTGATGGACCAGCCTCCAGCATCGCGCGTTGACTGACATTTGGATTACCGAGATCGAACCATCCTATGGCCGAACAACCCGAATCGCACGGACGCGCCATGATCCTGGATGAAGCCCGGATTCCCGCCCATATCGGCGAGATCCTGGATGCCTTTGCCGCAGCGGGACGGGTATTGCCCTGTGCCGCGCTGAATCAGGCGGTGGAGCGATGGCCGGAGGTGGCGCCCGTTATTCTGGATATACTCGAATCCGTGGCCGCGGGCGCCGGGATCACCGAACGGGTGGAGTCTATCCTGTTCTTCGGCATTTACCTGATGACGCAGGTCCGCGAGCGCCGCGCCTTTCCGCTGTTGTGCGCGATCGCCGCGGATGGCAACTGGTTTGACACTCTGTTCGGCGATGCCATCACCGAAGACCTGTCCGTTATCTTCTCACGGACCTACGACGGCGACCTGACGCCCTTGCGGGCGCTGATCGAATTGGAATCCGCCGACGAGTTCATCCGCGACGCCGGTCTTGGCGCGATTGCCTGGCTAACGGTCACCGGTCAGGTCGATCGGGAGGAGACGGCGGCCTACCTGCGCGAACTGCACGCCACGCTTCAGCCGCAAGAGGAATGCTCGGTATGGGTGGGCTGGCAGCAGGCTATCGCCCTTTTAGGTTTCAGCGAATTGACTCCGCTGGTGGAGGACGCCTTCGCCCGTGGCCTGATCGGCGACCATATCATGAGCCTGAGCCACTTCCACGAAGACCTGAGCGCGGCTTTGCAAGCGGCCGATCACACAACAGTGTTCGATAAGAACATCCGCGATGACGGACGGTTCGACGATGTCGCGGCGCTTTTGTCCACTTGGCCGGGCTTTCAACCGCTGCCGGCCCCGCGCCGCGCGGCACCGTCGCCTGAGCCGGTAGCGGTTCCGGTTCGCGATCCGTATCGCGGTGTCGGGCGCAACGATCCTTGTCCATGCGGTAGCGGCAAGAAATACAAAAAATGCTGCCTTTGACGCCCGGGGCGCGAAAGGTCCGGTTTTGTTGTGTCAGGATAACCGGAAACCCCGCAGCGGCAGCCCATCCTGTGTTTCGCCCTGACGGAGGCTGGCGAGCCTGACGGCTCTGGATACAGGCCAGCCGTCGGCAACGTAGCACGCGCTGTCGATTTTACCGAGCAATTTCATGGTCTTGCCTGATAGTATTTGGCATACGGGGATGTTCCGTCACATCGCCCCGGCGACCTGGTGACCGCCGTGCCAGATCATCGTCAGGGCCACGTACAGCACGATCAGCAACCCGATCCAGGCGATCCAGCGATGACGCTCCAGCAGCCTCGCGATCAGGCCGGCGGCCAGGCCCATCAGGCCAACAGACAGCAGCAGGCCGCACACCAGAATCCAGAACCTGTCATGCGCCGCCCCGGCGACGGCCAGCACGTTGTCCAGGCTCATGGACACATCCGCCAGGATGATTTGCATCATCGCCTGGCGCAGCGTCTTGGAGCCCTCGGTTGCGGCTAACTGATGAGGCCGTCGCAGCTCGCGGAACATTTTCCAGCAGACCCACAGCAGCAGGACGCCGCCGGCCAGCAGCAGGCCGATGATCGCCAGCAGTTGCAGCGCGACCGCGCCCATGGCGATGCGGATCACCGTGGCGCCGCCGATCCCCAGCAGGATTGCAAGCCGCTTCTGCCCCGCTGGCAGGCCGGTTACCGCCAACCCGACCACGACCGCGTTATCGCCGGCCAGGGCTATGTCGATCATCACCACCTGGGCCAATGTGACCAGGTCTGTTGTCCAATCCATGCTTGCCTTCCAGGGTGCCTCGGTCTAGCTGGCCCTTTCCCCCGCTTAGAACAAGCATATCGGACAAGGCAGCGATGATCCCGCGATACTCCAGACCCGAAATGGCCGCCATCTGGGCGCCGATCAACCGCTACCGCATCTGGTTCGAGGTCGAGGCCCTGGCCGCCGAAGGCATGGCGCGCATCGGTGCCATTCCGGCGGAAGCCGCCCGCGCCATCCGCGAAAAGGGCGCCCCGAAGCTGGCCGCGATGAACGAGGCGGATGTCGAACGCATCGACGCGATCGAGCGGGAAACGCGCCATGACGTCATCGCCTTTCTGACCTGGCTGGCCGAGGCGGTGGGGCCGGACTCGCGGTTCGTGCATCAGGGGATGACCAGCTCCGACGTGCTGGATACCACGCTGTCGGTGCAGTTGACGCAGGCGGCGGACATTCTGCTGGCTGACATCGATGCGGTGATGGCGGCGCTGAAAGCCCGCGCGATGGAGCACAAATACACCCTGACCATCGGCCGCAGCCATGGCATCCACGCCGAACCGACGACGTTCGGCCTGAAGCTGGCCGGCCACTACGCGGAATTCGCCCGCAACCGGACGCGTCTGGTCGCCGCGCGCGCCGAGATCGCCGTCGCCGCGGTCAGCGGCGCCGTTGGCACGTTTGCCCATCTGGACCCGAGTGTGGAGGAATATGTGGCGGAGAAGCTGGGGTTGGGGGCCGAAGCGGTTTCCACCCAGGTGATCCCGCGCGACCGGCACGCGGCGTTCTTCTGCACCCTGGGCGTCATTGCCAGCGCGATCGAGCGGCTGGCCACCGAAGTGCGCCACCTGCAACGGTCTGAGGTGCGGGAAGCCGAGGAGTTCTTCCATCCCGGCCAGAAGGGTTCCTCCGCCATGCCGCACAAGCGCAATCCCGTGCTGAGCGAAAATCTGTGCGGCCTGGCTCGGATCGTGCGGTCCGCCGTGGTGCCGGCGCTGGAGAACGTGACGCTGTGGCATGAGCGCGATATCAGCCATTCCTCGGTGGAGCGCGCGATCGGCCCGGATGCGACGGTGACACTGGATTTCGCGCTGATGCGGCTGGCGGGGATGATGGAGAAGCTGCTGATCTATCCCCAGCGTATGCTGGCGAACCTGGAAAGCCTGGGTGGGGTGGTTCACTCGGGGGAAGTGCTGCTGGGTCTGACCAAAGCGGGCATTCTGCGTGAAGACGCCTATCGGATCGTGCAAAGCTGCGCGATGGCGACCTGGACGAAGCTGGGCACGCCGGAAGGGCGGTCTTTCCGCGCAAATCTGGAAGCCGATCCGGATGTGGCCGCGCGGGTTTCCGCCGAACAACTGGACGCGGCGATGGACCCGGCACTGCATCTGCGGGCGGTGGACCGTATTTTCGAACGCGTGTTCGGGTAGGGTTCGCGCTGTCCCCGGTTCTTCAGGCCGGGTGAGCGGGGGCGGGCTGTCACCGATCCAGCCTGTGCCAGCGTGGGGTGTGCGTCGGGGCGCGGGTTTGCGTCGCCCCGGTTCGCCCCATATCCTGGCGTGAACCACACCAGCGAGACCCCCCCAAATGCCCGGCCCACTGTCCGGTTACCGGATCATCGACCTGACATCCATGATCTCTGGCCCGTTGGCGACCATGATCCTGGCCGACCAGGGCGCCGACGTGATCAAGGTCGAAAACCCCGCCTCCGGCGGCGACCACACGCGGCTGGCGAACAACCGGCGCAACGGATTTTCCGCCTCCTTCCTGAACAACAACCGCAACAAACGCTCACTGGCGCTGGACTTGAAGAACCCCAACGCCCGCGATGCGCTGCTTCGACTGGTCGAAACCGCGGACGTGTTCGTGCAGAACTTCCGTCCCGGCGTCGCGGACCGCATGGGCCTGGGTGAGGCAGCGGTGCGCGCCGTGAAACCGGACATCGTCTATGTCTCGATCAGCGGATTTGGCGAAACTGGCCCGTATGCGCAAAAGCCGGTCTATGACCCGCTGATCCAGGCGGTGTCGGGCCTTGCCAGCATCCAGGCCGGCTCCGACACTGAACGGCCACGGCTGGTCCGCACCATCGTTCCCGACAAGCTGACCGCCTACAACGCTGCCCAGGCGGTCACCGCGGCCCTGCTGCACCGCGAACGCACCGGTCAGGGCCAGCACATCCAACTGTCCATGCTGGACGCGATCATCGCGTTCCTGTGGGCATCCGACATGGGCAGCCAGACGTTCGTCGGCGAGGATATTCCGCAGCAGGAAGCTGCCAGCTTCATCGACCTGATCTACGAAACCGCCACCACGCCGATCAGTGCGGCCGTGCAGTCCAACCGCGAGTGGCTGGCGCTGACCAAGGCCCTGGATAAGCCGGAATGGCTGGAAGACCCGCGCTTTGCCACCGTCGCCCTGCGCCAGCGCCACATCAACGATCGCCTGATCCTGACACAGGAAGCGCTGCGCACCCGCCCCGCCGAGGAATGGCTGGAGCGTCTGACCCGTGAAGGCGTGCCCTGCGCCCCGGTCCTGACCCGCACCCAGATGATCTCTAACGCGCAGGTTCAGGCCAACGGCATCGTGGTCGAAACCGAGCATCCCGGGGCCGGGCGCATCCGTCAGGCCCGCCCCGCCGCCCGATTTTCGGAAACCCCGGCGACGATGCGTCACGGCGGTGCCGCGCTGGGGCAGCACACCTCTGAAATTCTGGCCGAGATCGGCTACACCGAAGAAGATTTGAAGGAAAATCCGACATGATCGACTTTTATTACTGGCCCACACCGAACGGCTGGAAAATCTCCATCATGCTGGAGGAAACCGGCCTTCCGTACACCGTGAAGCCAATCAATATCGGCGCCGGCGATCAGTTCACGCCCGAATTCCTGGCAATCAGCCCCAACGCCCGGATGCCGGCGATCGTGGATCATGACACGCCCGACGGCCCGATGCCGATTTTCGAGTCCGGCCCGATCCTGCTGCATCTCGCGGAGAAATCCGGCCAGTTCATGCCGAAGACGACGATCGGCCGGAAAGAGTGCCTGGAATGGCTGTTCTGGCAGGTCGGCAACCTCGGCCCGATGGCCGGCCAGCTCAGTCATTTCGTGAACTACGCCAAAAGCGTGCAGGCGGGCGACCACGATTACGCCCACAAACGCTATGCCGGCGAATACAACCGTTGCCTGGGCGTGCTGGAGCGCAGGCTGCAAGGCAAGGATTACATCCTGGACGCGTATTCCATCGCCGACATGATTTCGTGGCCCTGGGTCCTGATCGCCAAGCCGCTGGGGCAGACGCTGGACGAATTCCCCAATGTCTCGGCGTGGCGGGACCGGATCAAATCGCGCCCCGCCGTGCAACGTGGCGTGGACCTGGGCAAGGATATGCGCCGTACCGGCCAGCACACCGAGGAAGCGCGCAAAATCCTGTTCGGACAGACGGCGAAATCTCTGCCGATTTGAAGCCAGGGAGCAGTAAAGGGACCGCGGCGAAACAGACGGGGCGGTTGGTGAAGATCGCTGGCCTTTGGTGTCACCAGCAGCCGTTCGGCGTTAGGCTCTTTCTTTTCGATGCCGCCATGCAAAGGTTGCCGGGGTATTTGCGCGTCGCTGGCAATGCGCTGGTGAACGGATCGCGCCGATCGCCAGAACCCGGGCTGCCGCGACGATACGACATTCGACCTCCGGGGCGTTACGGGGATGGGATTGCAACCTCGGACGCGGGCTATTGCCCCGTTCCTCCGCAGGCTAGTTCTTCGCGTCGCTCCAAGGCGGCGGACCCAGGTCCAGGTGCTTCTCCGGCAACGCCGCGCCGGTCAAAGCCCCGGCGCCGCCGCCAATCAACGCGCCGGCCACCACCCCGACCGGACCGCCCAGCAAACCGATCGCCGCCCCGGTTCCAGCGCCGGTCGCGGCACCGCCGCTGGCCCGGTCAGCGGTGGTTTCGCCGCATCCGCTCAGGCAGCCGGACAGCAGCAACAGCAAAGGCAAGCGACGCATTGTTTGCTACCCCGTTAGAAAACCCCGCCCCGATTCGGGTACATCCTATTGAGCGACGCTAAAGCACCGGAACGCAAGACACGGATCGTACAACACGGCGGTTTCGACGGTCGCGATCCAAGCGGAACCTGCGCATAGGGCGGGGCAACTCGCCGAACTTCGGTTGTAATACCGGAGTTCGGCGGCCATGCCGGCATGGAGGCGGCTGTTTTGCCGCTGCCGCCTAATATCCCGGCGGCGGCGGCGCATAGCCTGGCGGGGGCGGTTGGTAACCCGTCGGGGGCTGCTGGTAGCCCGGCGGCGGCGCATAACCCGCCGGCGTCTGTCGATAACCCGGCGGCGGGGCCTGTTGATAACCCGGCACCTGGTTCCCGCGCGAGTACATGCACTGCGCGTAAGCCATGTCGTAACGCTGTTGCAGGCTGTATTGCGCTTGCTGACCACCGCCGGCCCCGATTGCCGTGCCACCCACGGCACCGATGCCGGCGCCAGCGGCCGCGCCGCGCCCTCCGCCCAGGGCCGCGCCCAGGCCAGCACCCAACAACGTGCCTAACACCGCCGTGCCGACCTGCTGGTCGTTCGACTGCTGCGCGCCGCCGCGCACCTGATCCGCCGCGAACTGCTTGCAAAGCGCCTGATCGCCCTGAAACACATCGAACGGCTTATTCGGCGCCGGCATCACCGGGATGGTCGGCCCCAGCGGTTCGCTGGCACAGGCGCTCAACAGCAGAACTGGTGCCAGTAAGGCGGTGGTCAATCGAATCGATCTCATACAGCGGGTTCCTGCTCTCAACGCTCGTGGAGATCGGGCCATTACTGGCGACCGGAATCCAAGTCAAAATATAGTTCGCGGCCTGCCTTATTGTAACAAAGTTAAACGCTCCACGACTCAGCGCCTTGCGTTGTCAGATGCACCCCGCTCGCGGTGCCCCCTGCGGCGTTCAATGCCCGGACAACGCCGATCCGCCGCACCGGCGGGACGAAAAACATCATGAACCCGCCGCCGCCGGCCCCGGAAACCTTGCCTCCGATCGCCCCGTTGGCAAACGCCAGGTCGTACAGCGCCTCGATCCGGCCGGTGCTGATGCCGGACGCAGTCCGCTTCTTCGCCTCCCAGGACCGGTTTAGAATCGACGCCATTCGCGGAATTTCGCCGCGCAGCAGCGCCTCTTTCATCTCCATCGCGTCGCGTTTCAACTGGTGCAGGCTGTCCACGACATCCCCGTCCTGCCCGGCCCCGGCCATGCCGCGCTGCTGCTCGGCAATGATTTCCTCCGACCGCCGGCTGATCCCGGAGAAACATACCACCATGGAGGTTTCCAACTCATTCAGCACCGACGGCGACACCCGCAGCGGATTGACGATCACCCGGTCCCCGGCGTGGAATTCGATGAAATTCGTGCCCCCGAAGGTGGCAGCGTACTGGTCCTGTTTGCCGCCTGCCAGCCCCAGATCGATCCGCTCGATCTCGAACGCCACATGCGCTACGTCGTACGGACCCAGAGGTGCGGCCAGCAGCGCCGTGAACGCTTCCACCAGCGCCACCACCAGCGCGGAGGACGATCCCAACCCCGACCCCGGCGGCGCATCGACATAGGACGTGACCCGCATGGGCGCGATCCGCCCGCCGCCGAACTGCGTCAGCATCCGTTTCGCCACACCGGCATGCAGCCCCAGCCGGCATTCGGCCAAAGCGTCCATGTCAGGCGGAAACGACTCCTCGATTTCCAGATCCGGGGCCGCGAAATGCACCAGACCGTCGTCGGAGGGTTCGATGAACGCGTAAGCATAGCGGTCAATCGTGGTGTTCAGCACCGCACCGCCGTATTCGTCGCAATACGGGCTAAGGTCGGTTCCGCCGCCGGCCAAGCCCAGGCGCAGCGGCACGCGGGCACGAATGGTGGCTTGCCGGGACCGCAACGGCCGCTCCTGAAGCTGTGTTCAGTCGCGCTTATCCAGGATCGGCCGCAGGAAGGAAAGCAAATTCCCGCTGCGGAACAAATGTCCGGTCACGCCGGCCGCCGCCGCCGCCTGCATGTCGGTTTCCTGATCACCGGCCATCGCCGCACGGGACGGATCGATTTCCCACGCCCGGATCAGGTCCAGCAGCATGCCCGGCAGCGGCTTGCGCCACGGATGATGCCGGCGGTAGGCATCGACCGTTCCGTCCGGGTGGTGGGGGCAATACCGAACGTCGTCGATGGTGCCCCCCGCCGCGCGGGCTTCGTCGCCGATCCAGGCCAGCAGATCGCGCACCGCCGACTCATTGTAGTAGCCGCGTGCCACGCCGGACTGGTTAGTGACGATGAACACATGCCAGCCCGCCGACGTCGCGTAACGGATCGCGTCCAGCGCGCCGTCCACCCATTCGAACCGGTCGCGTGAGCCGACATAGCCATGATCGACATTGATTACCCCGTCGCGATCCAGGAACAGCGCCTTGCGCCGCAGCAGCGCCGGAACCTCCGTCTGTGCCCGCGCGAAGTCGTCGGGCACCCCGATATCGCGGAAATACCCCTGGCCCAGCGTACCGCGCAGGCGCCCGGCAGCCGCCAGCGCCGGCATCGCGTCGCCCTCCAGCGAACACGCCGGCCGCAGCCAATCCACCAGCGAGCGGTCGAACAGATACACCCCGCCATTGATCGTGCCCGCCGACCCGGCCGGCGGCCGTTCCCGGAACGCCGACACGATGCCACCGGCGAAATCCACAACCCCATAGCGCGAGGCGTCGTCCAGCCGCCGCAACACCATCCGCCCGGTGACCTCCGGCCCGTCCAGCAGCGCGTCGGCCAGCACATTCGCCAGATTGCAGTCGAACAGCGAATCGCCGTTGCACAGCCAAAACCGATCCTCCAGCCGGTCGCGCGCATGGAACACCGCCCCGCCGGTGCCCGCCCTGATCGGTTCCTCCGACAGCGTAATCCGCACCGGCCGGGGCAGAGCGGCCTGGATATCGGCCGCCGCTTTCTCGATCTCCGCCGACAAATGCCCGGTCAGCAGCAGGAAATCCGTCACCCCGAACCGAACGAACTCGCGCAGCAGCCAGGCCAGGAACGGCCGGCCGCCGCATGGCAGTACCGGCTTCGGTGTCGCCGCCGTCAGCGCCCCCAGCCTGGTCCCCAGGCCGCCGACCAGCACCGCGCACTGGGTTACCGTCGCCCTCATTGCGCGACCTCGGCTTCGGCGGCTGGTTCCCGTCCGGCCAGCACCCGGTCCACGCGCCGCCCGTCCATCTCCAGCACTTCGAACCGCCAGCCGCCGAACACGATCCGGTCCCCGACCCGCGGCACCCGCCGCAGCAGCGCCAGCAGCAGCCCGGCCAATGTATGATAACTGCCCTCCGCCGGCAGGTCCGGCAGGCTCAGTCTGGCTTTCAGTTCATCGACCGGCGTCATGCCATCCAGGGTCATGGCGGCATCGCCCTGCGGCCCCGGCACGCCTTCTTGATGTTCCGGCCCGGTTCCATCGCCAACGATCGCCTGCAACACGTCCGCCGCCGTCACCACGCCCTCGAAGCTGCCGTATTCGTCCATCACCAGCGCGAGGCCCAGCGCGTCGGACTTCAGCCGCTCCAGCGCATCCAGGGCGCTGATCGTGTCCGGCACGATCATCGGCTGCTTCAGGCTGGCGCCGACCGACAGCTCCCCGCCGCTGAGAATCCGGTCCAGCAGGTCTTTGGCCTGTACCACGCCCACCACGTTGTCGATCGACCGGTCGCACACCACGAACCGCGAGTGCGGCGCCGCCTTCAAGGTCGCGGCTATGGCCTTTGCCGGATGGGTCCGGTCGATCCAGGCCAGTTCCGTCCGCGGCGTCATGATCGCCCGCACCGGCTTGTCCGCCAGCCGCAGCACGCGTTCGATCATGTCGCGTTCTTCCATTTCCAGCACGCCGGTCTGCGCACCCTCGATCAGCAGCGCCTTCAGTTCCTCTTCCGTCACGGACTGCCGCGACGCCCGGTGCAGGCCGAACAGCCGCAGGATGAAGCCCGACGACACCCCTAGCAGCCACACCGCCGGCCCGCCGACCCGCGACAGCACCGCGATCGGCCCCGCCACGCGGATCGCCATCAGTTCCGGCGTCCGCAGCGCGAGCTGCTTGGGCACCAGTTCCCCCAGCACCAGCGTCAGATAGGTCGTGACCACGACCACGAGCGCCAGCGAGATTCCCTCCGCGCCCTGCGCCACCGCCGGGATCGTCGCCAGCCATGCCTGAAGGTGGGAGGCAATCCGGGCGCCGCCGAACACCCCGGTGAGGACGCTGACCAGGGTGATGCCGACCTGAACCGTGGGCAGGAACCGTTGCGGGTCGTCGGCCAGCAACCGAGCCGCCGCGGCCCCTTTGACACCTTTCCGCTCCAGCACAGCCAGCCGGGCCCGGCGCACCGACACCAGCGCCAGTTCGCTGAGCGAGAACAGGCCGTTCAGCACGATCAAAAGCAGGATGACGGCGACTTCGAGACCGATGGTCATGGCGATTCCGGATGGATCGAGGCGATGTGTAGCTATCTACCACACGTTCACCATGTTCATCAGAACCTGAGAAATGCGTCCACCCACCGGAGTTACCATGCCCGCCATCGCCATCCCCCTCTCCCTGCTCGGTTTGGTTCCCTTCGTCCTGTGCGCGTTTGGCGCCCTCGTCGCCGACCCCGCTTCGGCGGGTCATCTGCTGCTGGCCCTGACCGACTATGCGGCCCTGGTTCTGGGTTTTGCCGGCGGCGTGCATTGGGGCCTGGCGCTGCCGCCCGGATCGGTGCGCGCGAACCTGCGCTTCAGCGCCGGCGTCCTGCCGCTGATCGCCGCCTGGATGGCACTGGTGCTGGCACAGACGGTAGCCCCCCGGGTCGCGCTGGTGCTGCTGATCGCGGGCTATCTGGCAACGGTGCTGACGGAGCATCGGGCGCTGCGACGGCTGCTGCTGCCGTCGGGCTATGTCTGGATGCGGTGGGGTTTCACGATCGTGGCGGTGGTATCGATGCTGACGGTTCTGATGGTCCTGACGGTGCGCGGCATCGGTCAGACTATTGTATTCTAACAACTTCTGGCGTGGATTGGGCGTTCATGATTTATTAACCACTGCCTGATTTTTGACCGGAACGCCCGCCATGACCAGTCCGACCACCGCAGCCTCCATCCCCGCCACGGCGACGCGCCCGACGGCGGACATCGTCCCGTTTCCGGTTCGGAGCAAACCCGCCGCACCCGGGCCGGAGGAGCGGCTGGCCAAGGCCCTGGACTCGCTGAATGCGGCGATGGCCGACCAGCGGGCAGCCGTCGCCGCGTGGCGTTCGGTGCTGGGCGAATTGAAGGCAACCACCGCGGGCCTGGACGAAAGCCTGACCCGCTACCGCGGCAATCTGCGCGCGCTGAGCGCCAGCGTGTCGTCCCTGCATGCCAAGGCGAAGTCGCTGGAGGAATGGGCCGACAGCGCGGCGGCGGAGTAGGGGCCGCGGCGGGCTTTAATCCAACGGCGTGATCGCCACCGCCGCTTTGTGCGAGGCGAACCGCTCCACCATCGCGGCGCTGGCGTCGTTCAGTCCGACGACCTCGATCGCGCGTCCGTGGCGCTGTGCCTTCATGACCACACGGTCCAGCGCGCTGATCGCCGAGATGTCCCAAAAATGGGCAGCCGTGACATCGACGACGATCCGCGCCACGGGCTCCGCGACGTCGATCGCGTCGGCGAAGGTGCCGGCCGAGGCAAAGAACACCTGTCCCTCGACGAAATAGGTCCGAACCGATCCATCTTCGGATAGTTCAGAAGTGATAAGGCTTAGCCGCGATACTTTCCCGGCGAAGAAAATGCCCGACAGCAGCACGCCGGCCAGCACGCCTTTGGACAGGTCGCCGGTCGCCACGACCGTGCCAACCGTTGCCAGCATCACGACCGAGGACGGCCAGGGATTGGTTCGCAGGGCGAGCAACGACTGCCACGAGAAGGTATTGATCGACACCATGATCATCACCGCCGTCAGGGCGGCCACCGGCACGATCGCCAGCACCCTTTGCAGAATAACCAGCAGCACCAGCAGAAACGCCCCGCCGACGAATGTGGAAAGCCTGCCCCGGCCACCGGACGTTACATTGATGACCGATTGTCCGATCATCGCACACCCGCCCATACCGCCGAACACCGCCGAAGCCATGTTGGCGATTCCTTGTCCGACACACTCGCGCCTTTTGCTGCTGGGCGTATCGGTCATGTCGTCCACGATTTGTGCGGTCAGAAGTGACTCAAGCAGTCCCACCGCCGCCAGCGTCAACGCGACCGGGGCGATAATACCAAGCGTGTCCATAGTAAACGGCACCCGGGGCAGGCCGAAGCCGGGCAATGCCGACGGCAACTGGCCAAGATCGGCCACCGTGCGCACATGGACCCCGAAAATCACGGTGATACCGGTCAGCACGATGATCGCCACCAGCGGAGAGGGAACCGCCTTGGTGAGGTATGGGAATCCATAAATGATCGCCAGACCGAGCGCGATCAGCCCGTAGGTGATTGTTGGCACCCCGACAAGCTGCGGTATCTGGGCCAGGAAAATCAGGATCGCGAGCGCATTGACGAAGCCGGTCAGGACCGACTGCGACACGAACCGCATGAGTCGGCCCATCTTCAGAAGTCCGGCCACGATCTGGAACAATCCCATCAGGATCGTCGCCGCGAACAGGTACTGGACGCCGTGATCATGCACCAGACCGGTCATCAGAACCGCGGTGGACGCGGTCGCGGCGGAGATCATCGCTGGACGTCCGCCGGTAAAGGCGATGACGCAGGCGATAACGACCGAGGCATACAGGCCAACCTTCGGGTCAACCCCGGCGACGACCGAAAAGCCGATCGCTTCAGGGATCAGCGCCAGGGCGACGACGATGCCTGACAGGATATCCATTCGGGGATTGGACAGCCACTCACGGATCGTGCCGTGCGTATTGTTCATGGTGTTCATACAATCAGGTTCGCGGATGACGGACGAGGGATAGCGCAGCCGAAACGGCGGCCGGATTTCGTGTCACATGCGTTGTCCGGCGGATTGGCGGCCGGAAAAGCCACCCGGATTTTCACCGGGTCCGAGCGAATGGCTAACCGTAACCGCGCGGGCGCTGCAACGCAACATCGGACAGGGCGGCGGTCAGGGCGATGCCCCGGAACCTGTCCGGCTGTCCGGCCGGCGTCCGGTCAGCCACCATGAGTCTTTGAATGTGTTTGGTGAGCCCGGTGGGAATCGAACCCACGACCCCAAGATTAAAAGTCTCGTGCTCTACCGACTGAGCTACAGGCTCTCCGCGGCGCTTTGAACGCCATACACGCCCGCGGGTCAAGCGTCTCCCGCGGGAATCTGACGTGCGATCTTAACCGACCGCACGCCTGTACCATTTACGCCGCGTCGGCCGCGACCGAGAACTTAACGATTTTGTCCGGATTGGACACGGTGCCGCTACCGCCGCTGCCGCGCTTGATCTGATCGACCAATTCCATGCCCTCAACCACCTGTCCCCAGATGGTGTACTGGCCGTTCAGGTGCGATGCCGGTTCGAACATGATGAAGAACTGGCTGTTGGCGCTGTTCGGGCTCTGCGAGCGGGCCATGCCGCATGTCCCGCGCAGGAACTTCGCCTTATCGGTGAATTCCGCCCGGATATTGTCCAGGTCGCTGCCGCCGGTGCCGGTGCCGGTCGGGTCGCCGCCTTGGGCCATGAAGCCTTCGATGACACGGTGGAACACCGTGCCGTCGTAGAAGCCGCGGCGCACCAGGGTCTTGATCTGCTGCACATGCATCGGCGCGATCTCTGGCATCAACTGAATCACGACCCGGCCCTGCGCCAGGTCCAGATACAGTGTGTTCTCGGGGTCGAGAGCGGGTTTCGAGTCGCTCATGTCTGGTATCTCCTTTATTTTGAACGATGCTATTTCACGTCCGCGGCGACTCGCAGATGCACGATGCGATCCGGCTGACCTACGACGGTGCCGTTAGAGCCGGTGCCGCGCTTGATCATGTCCACGAAGTCCATGCCCTTCACGACCCGTCCCCAGATCGTGTACTGCCCGTCCAGACCCGGGGCGGGTGCGAACATGATGAAAAACTGGCTGTTGCCGCTATCGGGGTCTTGCGTGCGGGCCATGCCGCAAACCCCGCGGACAAAGTGGCGGTGGCTGGCTTCAAGCGGCACGTTGGGCAGCTTGCTGCCGCCCTCACCGGTACCCGTCGGATCGCCGCCCTGGGCCATGAAGCCGTCGATCACGCGATGGAACGGGGTGCCATCATAGAAGCCTTCGCGCGCCAGGGTCTTGATCTGGGCGACGGTCTTCGGTGCGATGTCGGGAAACATCTCGATCACCACCCGGCCCTGTTTCAGGTCCAGATACAATGTGTTCTGCGGGTCGGTGGTTTGCGCGAAAGCCGGTGCGCCCGCCGCCAGCGCGGCGGTGGAGGCGATCAAAGTACGACGGAGCATGGATGCTCTCCCCAATAAAAAAAGACGCGTAATCAGCCCCGGATCCGCTTCATCACGCGATTCAGGGTCAGCGGTGGGACGAAAGAGGTAATGTCGCCCCCCAGCATGGCAACTTCCTTGACAAGGCGGGAGGCGATGAACTGGTGCCGCTCGCTGGCCATCAGGAACACCGTCTCGATATCCGGAGCCATGCGATAGTTCATGCCGGCCATCTGGAATTCATAGTCGAAATCCGACACCGCGCGAAGGCCGCGCACGATCATGCTGGCACCCAGCTTGCGGGCGAAATCGACCAGCAGCGTGTCGAACGGCACGACCTCGATCACCATGCCGTTGCGGCTGGCGATCGACTCGATTTCGGCGGTCACCAGTTCCACGCGTTCTTCCAGCGTGAACAACGGACCTTTGCCGGTATTGATCGCCACCCCGACCACCAGCTTGTCCAGCAGTCGGGCGGCGCGGGCGATGACGTCGATATGGCCGTTGGTGATCGGGTCGAAGGTACCGGGATACAGCCCGATCCGCCGAGGGTTGTGGGTAGCCTTATCGGTCATCGCTTCCTTCCTCGGGGGTGGGCGTTTCGCCGCTTTGGTCTCCGGCATCCACAACCGGAGCGGTTTCTTCGGCTTCTTCTTCCAGGACCGTAAACACGCTGGTGACATGCTCGCCCTTGTCCACGCGGAACAAGGTCACGCCCATCGCCTGGCGCCCGGTCGCGCGCACCTGATCCACCGGCACGCGGATCAGGCGTCCGGCGTCGGTGACCATCATGATATCGTCGCCCTGGCGCACCGGGAACGTCGCCGCCACAGTCTTACCGTTACGGGGCGCCAGCGTGATGTTGGCGATGCCCTGGCCACCGCGTCCGGTGACGCGGTATTCATAAGCGGATGTCTGCTTGCCGAAGCCCATGTCGGTGACGGTCAGCAGCATTTCCTCTGCCACTTCCATGTCGCTGAAGCGTTCGGGGGACAGCGTGACCTCGGGCACGGACTCCTCGCCCTCGGCCTCGGCAGGGGCCTCGGCTTCCGCCTCGCCATTGCCGCGACGCTTGGCATTGGCCAGCTTCAGATAGGCGATGCGTTCTTCCGGAGTCGCGGCGACGTGGCGCAGCACCGACAGGCTGATGACCTCATCCCCGGTTTGCAGCTTGATGCCGCGCACGCCAGAGCTGTCGCGCCCGGCAAACACCCGCACCTGATCGTCCAGCAACTGGAAGCGGATGCAGCGGCCCTTGCGGGTCGCCAGAAGCACGTCGTCGCCCTCGCGGCAGGTGGCGACGCCGACGAGATGGTCGCCTTCGTCCAGCTTCATCGCGATCAGCCCGGCGGCGCGGACATTCTTGAAGTCCGACAACCGGTTGCGGCGCACGTTGCCCGATGCGGTGGCGAACACCAGGTGCAGGCTTTCCCACAACGTCTCATCCTGCGGCAGCGGCAGCACCGTGGTGATGGTGTCCGTCCCCAGTTCCGGCAGCAAATTGACCAGCGCGCGGCCTTTCGCGGTGGGGCCGGCTTCCGGCAGTTTCCAGACCCGGACCCGGAACGCCTTGCCGCCAGACGAGAAGAACAACACCCACTGATGCGTGTGGCCGTTGAAACTGCGGGTGACGATATCGTCGCCCCGCGTTCCCGCCCCGCTGCGCCCACGCCCGCCGCGGTTTTGCGCCCGGAATGTTTCCAGCGTGGTGCGCTTGATGAAACCGTCGCGGGTGATGGTCACCACCATCTGGCCGGGTTCGATCAGGCTTTCGTCGTCCTGGTCGCCGGCGTAATCGGCGATTTCTGTCATGCGCGGCGAGGCGATGGCCGAACGGGCGAGCGTCAACTCCTCCGTCATCACTTCCATGCGGCGGATGCGGGAGTCCAGGATGGCCAGCAATTCGCGGATTTTGCCGCCGACTTCGGTCATTTCGGCCTGGATTTTCTCGCGTTCCAGACCGGTCAGGCGCTGCAGGCGCAGTTCCAGGATGCCGCGCGCCTGTTCTTCCGTCAGGCGCACCGTGCCCTCGGGCGAAATCACGTTACCGGGTTCGTCGATCAGCGCCAGCAGGGCGCCGATGTCCTCGGCCGGCCAGTCGCGGCCCATCAGGGCGACGCGCGCGGCGGCGGCATCGGGGCTGGCGCGGATCAGCCGGATCACTTCGTCGATATTGGCGACCGCAATGGCCAAGCCTACCAGATTATGCGCCCGGTCGCGCGCCTTGCCGAGTTCGAACCGCGACCGGCGGAGGATAACTTCCTCGCGGAACCGGATGAAGCACATCAGGGCCTCGCGGACCCCCATCTGCTTGGGCTGCCCGTCGTCCAGCGCCAGGATGTTGATGCCGAAACTGGTCTGCAACTGAGTGAACCGGAACAACTGGTTCAGCACCACTTCGGGGGTGGCGTCGCGCTTCAGCTCCATGACGATGCGCATGCCGGAGCGGTCGCTCTCGTCGCGCATCTCACCGATGCCCTCGATCTCCTTGGCACGCACCAGTTCCGCGATTTTCTCGATCAGGGTCTTCTTGTTCACCTGATAGGGGATTTCGGTGACGACGATCGCAGTGCGGTCCTTGCGGATTTCCTCGAATTCCGTCTTGGCGCGGATGATGATGCTCTCGCGGCCCGTCTCGAACGCCTTTCTGACGCCGGCGCGGCCGATGATGATGCCGCCGGTCGGAAAATCCGGGCCGGGCACGATCTTCATCAGATCGTCCAGAGAGATATCGGGATCGGCGATCAGCGCCAGGGTGGCATCGATGATCTCGCCAGGATTGTGCGGCGGGATGTTGGTCGCCATGCCGACGGCGATGCCGTTCGCGCCGTTGATCAGCAAGTTGGGGAACTTCGCCGGCAGAACCAGCGGCTCCCGTTCCGACTCGTCGTAGTTTGGCTGGAAGCTGACAGTGTCCTTGTCGATATCTTCCAGCAGCAGCGCCGCCGCCTTGGCCAGGCGGACCTCGGTGTAGCGCATCGCCGCCGGGTTATCGCCATCGACCGACCCGAAATTGCCCTGGCCATCGATCAGCGGCAGGCGCATCGAGAAGCTTTGCGCCATGCGCACCATGGCGTCGTAAATCGAGGAGTCGCCGTGCGGGTGATATTTACCCATCACGTCGCCGACCACGCGGGCCGATTTACGATACGCCTTATCCGGCGTGTAACCGGCCTCGTGCATGCCATACAGGATGCGTCGATGCACCGGCTTCAGCCCGTCCCGGGCGTCCGGCAGCGCACGCGACACGATCACGCTCATGGCGTAATCGAGGTAGGAGCGGCGCATCTCCTCTTCTAAAGAGACCGGCTGCATATCGCCGTACGGGCCGGTCGGCTCCAGAGGCTGGTCAGGTGTGTCGCTCAAATCTCACTCTGTCAGTTACGTATGCCCGTCCGGTGCGGAAGTCCCTTGGGGCGTCTATGAACGCCGCTAGATAGGCTGATTCCGCGTCCGTGGCGAGAGGGACTTTTTACCTGTGCCCCATCCAGCAGCCAGCCGAGCGGCTTGTGCCGATCGGCGGTGTCGATCAGGATCGCCATCAAAGCACCTGGAGGAAACCGATGGCCCTGCATATCGACTATTACGTTTCGTTGAATTCGCCGTGGACCCATTTCGGCGCCGCGCGGATCGAGGCGATGGCCATGGCCGCGAATGCCACCATGCGGATCTATCCGGTCGATTTCGGCGCCATTTTCGCCAAATCCGGCGGACTGCCGCTGCCCCAACGGTCCCTGCAGCGCCAGCACTACCGCTTGCAGGAACTGGCGCGCTGGCGCGACCACCTGTGCATCCCGGTTCAGATCCATCCGAAATTCTTCCCCTCCAGCGAGGCGTTGTCGGCCAGTTGCGTCATCGCCGTGCGCGAGACGATTGGCGACCAGCCGGCGATCAAGCTGGCGCACCGTGTGCTGAAGGCGCTGTGGGAGCAGGACAGGAACCCCGCCGATACCGCCACCCTGGCCGGTCTGATCGCCGATGTCGGGCTGGACGCCGACCATGTGCTGAAACTGGGCGCCGACCCGAAATGGGCTGACATGCGAACAGCCGACACCGAAGCTGCCTTGGCGCGCAACGTATTCGGCGCCCCCACCTACGTGATCGGCGACGATATCTTTTGGGGCCAGGACCGGCTGGAATTCGTCCAGCGCCGTCTGGCGCGCGGCTGATGCGCGTTTACACGATCCTGCCGCAACGTCACTGGCGCGAAGCCGGTCCCGCGGCCCGCGATGCCGAGGCCGCCGGTTTCGACGCATTGATGACGGTGGAACTCGGCCACGATCCGCTGGCACCGCTGGGCTTCGCCGCGCTGGAAACCTCGCGTGTCGAACTGACCCCATCGGTGGTCGTGGCGTTCCCGCGCAGCCCCACCACGCTCGCGCAACAGGCATGGGACCTGCACGCTAACTCCAACGGTCGCTTCGTGCTGGGTCTGGGCAGCCAGGTGAAGGGCCATAACGAACGCCGCTTCGGAATCGCCTGGACCGCGCCCGCGCCGCGGATGCGCGACTATGTCATGGCGCTGCGGGCCGTCTGGAAGGCGTGGGAAACCCGTGGCCGGCTGAATTTCGACAGCCCGCACTACAAGCTGACCCTGATGACCCCCGATTTCTCGCCGGAACCCACCGGCCTGCCGATGGTGCCGGTGACGGTCGCCGCGGTGGGGGAGGCGATGCTGCGCGTTGCCGGTCAGGTGGGCGATGGCGTGCGGCTGCATCCGCTGTGCTCGCGCGCTTATCTGGAGCAGGTCTGCATGCCGCAGATGATGGAGGGTATGCGCCGCAGCGGCCGGTCCCGCCTGAATTTCGACGTGCATGGCGGCGGCTTCATCTGCACCGGCCCCGACGAGGCCACCGTCGCCGCCGAAATGGAAAAGGCCCGGCGGCGCATCGGTTTCTACGGGTCCACGCGCACCTATCTGCCCATCCTGGCGCTGCACGGCCTGGAAGACCTGGGCGCCAAATTGCACCGCATGTCGGTCGAGGGGCAGTGGGACCGCATGGGCGCCGAAGTCTCCGACGACACCGTGCGGGTTTTCGCCGCCTGCGGCACATACGATGTGCTGGCGAAGGAAATCGAGGCCCGTTACGGCGGCGTGGCGGATTCGGTCGATCTGCATTTCCCGGCCGGCACCTCCGTTGGCGTCATGAAAGAACTGGTCAGCGACATTCAACGCATCCCGCACACTTTCGCGGGGTTCAATACCAACTGGTAGGGAAACCATCATGGCGACGCCGGTGTTCCGTTTCGATCCCGTCGAACTGCCGCCCGAAGCGCTGAAAATGCGCGTCGAGGTCAGGGAATTCATCAAGGAGCATGAGCACCTGATGGGGTTCTCCAAGGCGGATTTCAATCGCGATTTCAGCCGGGCGATGGGCAAGCGCGGCTGGATCGGGATGACGTGGCCGAAACGGTATGGCGGGCAGGAGCGGACCGCGTTCGAACGGTTCGTGCTGATCGAGGAAATGCTGGCAGCCGGTGCGCCGCTGTCGGCGCATTACACCGGCGACCGGCAAAGCGGCCCCAATATCCTGCGATTCGGCACCGAGGAGCAGAAGATGTTCTTCTGCCCGAAGATCGCCGCCGGAGAGTTGTCGTTCTGTATCGGCATGAGCGAACCCAACTCCGGCTCTGACGTTGCCGGCACCCGGACGCGGGCGGTGAAGGTCGATGGCGGCTATCGGATCAACGGCAGCAAGCTGTGGACATCGAACGCGCACAGGGCCGATTACTGTATCCTGTTTTGTAAGATGGCCGGCGACGGCGCGGATGACTCTGATCGCCATGCCGGGGCGACGCAGTTTCTGCTGGACCTGAAAACCCCGGGCGTTGAAATCCGGCCGGTGCTGAACCTGCTGGGGGAACATCACTTCAACGAAATATTCCTGACCGACGTGTTCGTTCCGGACAACCGGCTTCTGGGGAAAGAAGGTAACGGCTGGAACCAGTTGACCAGCGAGTTGTCGTTTGAACGCAGCGCGCCCGACCGGTTCCTGGTGCTGTTCCAGATGCTGCGGGAGATGGTGCGCATGGCCGGCCCGACGCCGGACAAGGCAACCGCCGCCGCGTTGGGCAAGCTGATCGCGCAATTGGCGACGTTGCGCAGTATGTCTTTGTCGATAGCGGGCATGCTGCAGGATGGATACGATCCCAACAACGAATCCGCCGTCGTGAAAGACCTGGGCACGCGCTATGAGCAGGACATCCCCGTTGTCGCGCGCCAGTTGTTTCCAACGGAACCGGAACTGGAAGCGATCGATACATATGTATCGATGATCGCACGCAGCACGATGAACGCGCCGCGCTTATCCATCCAGGGCGGCACGCGGGAGATCCTGCGCGGGATCATCGCTCGCGGTCTTGGTCTGCGCTAACCCGGGGGAACTCATCATGGCCATGCGCGACGAAACCCGGATGCTGCTGGAAAGCATGAACCGGCTGTTCGAGGATAAATCTACCAAGCAGGTGATCGATCGCGCCGAAACCGGCGTGTTCGCCGACGATCTGTGGCGGGCGGTGGCCGAAACCGGCGTTCCCCTGGCCGCGCTGCCGGAATCGGCGGGCGGAGCGGACGCCGAATGGTCCGACCTGTTCGCCGTGCTGCGCGTGGCCGCCCGGTTCTCCGCCCCCATCCCGCTGGCGGAAACGATGCTGGCCGGTTGGGTCGGTGCCAGCGCCGGCCTGGAACTATCCGACGGCCCAATGACCGTGGGACCGGTTCGCGGCAGTGACCGGCTGAGCATCGAGCGCGATGGCAACGGCTGGGTTCTGTCCGGCAAGGCCAGCCGGCTGCCGTACGCCGGCAGCGCCACGAAGACCATCCTGATCGCCGACGGCCCGGACGGGGAGATGGCCGTCGCGCTGGATGGGACCGGCGGCGCCGGCGTCGCACCCGGCAAGAACATCGCCAATGAACCAAGGGATACTCTGTCGTTTACCCGTGTGCGCCTCGACGCCGATGCGGTGGGACCATTGGGGCAGGGGGTATCGCGCGGCGCACTATACCGGCGCGGGGCGTTGGCCCGAGCGACGATGATGTCGGGGGCGCTGGAGCGGGCGATGGACCTGGCGGTTGGGTATGCCCAGGAACGGGTGCAGTTCGGCCGCCCGATCTCCAAGTTCCAGGCCGTGCAGCAGAATCTGGCCGTTCTGGCCGGACAAACCGCCGCCGCCGTGGCCGCCGCGAATCTGGGCATCCAGGCGCTGGGCAAGGTGGATGCCGAACGCGAACTGTTCCTGACCGGCGTCGCCAAAACCCGCGTGGGCGAGGCCGCGACGCTGGCTTGCGAGATCGCCCATCAGGTCCACGGCGCGATCGGCTTCACCAAGGAATACGCGCTGCAACTGTCAACGCGCCGGCTGTGGTCCTGGCGCGAGGAATTCGGGTCCGACCCGGAATGGGCGGCGCGGGTTGGATCGTATGCCTGCGCCAACGGGGCGGATGGGCTGTGGGAGATGCTGACCGCCGCGAGTTGAGGAGACGCAGCGAAATAAGCGAGTCGCTTGACGGATTTCACCGGCCTTTCATCCTCATGGCGGGCCTGCGCCCGCCATGACGAGGAGAGTTCGGTGCTCGATCGCCGGTGGTGTTAGCGGCGGCTTCTAAACCGCGATCGCGTAAGCCGGCCGCCGCGGGTCCGCGCCGGCGCCCATCATCCCGGTGTCCGGATCGGTCAGGATCGCCTCCACCGAACCGGCCAGCCACGTCCAGTCCGCCCATTCCTGGATCGTGTGGCCGCGCGCCGCCAGATCGTCCCGGGTCGCCTGGTCGATCCGGCCTTCCACCGCCAACCGGCCGGGGAAATAGTCGAACGGCGCGAACGACGAGGGGAAGGAATACGACGCCACCCTGGGCGCCTCGATCGCGCTTTGCGGGTCCATCCCGAAATGCATCACGTTCAGCAGCACTTGCAGCATCGCCTGGATCTGCACATCGCCACCGGGGGTTCCCAGCGGCATGACCCCGCCCTTGTCGGTGACCAGCAGCGCCGGGTTCGGCGTCAACCTCGGCCGCTTGCCCGGTGCCACCCCGGCCGGATGCCGCGGATCGGGCCGGCTTTGTGAGCCTCGTCCGGACGGCGCGATCCCCAGCCCCGGCACCACCGGCACCGCGCCCGCCCCGTCCGACGGCGTGGCGCTGAAAGCGTTGCCCCAGCGGTCCACGACGCAGCAATACGATGTGTCAGCCTCCGTCTTCGGCAAGTCCGCCATGGCGGCCGCGAACCCCGCCGCCTGGCCATCCAGCGGCGGCGGCATCGCCCCGAACGCTCGGTCATCCCGCAGCGCGGAGGCCCGCCGGGCGATGGTGGCGGGATCGAGGAGCCAGTCCACGGGAACGTCGGTGAAACGCGGATCGCCGAAGTAATATTCCCGGTCAGCCAGCGCCAGATTCAGGCATTCGACCACCCGGTGCAAGTAATCGGCGGAGTTGTGCGCCAGACCGTCGATGCCGACATGCTCGACCAGCGCCAGGGCCTGTTGCAGCGCCGGACCCTGGCACCACGCGCCGCAGGTGATCAGTTCATTCCCGCGCCAGGACCGGCGCACCACGGGTTCGACGGGGGACGCGTAGTCCGCCATGTCGGCCATCGACAGATAGCCGCCCTCCTGTTCCTGCAAGCGAATGATCGCCCGGGCGATATCGCCGCGATAGAACGCATGATGCGCGGCATCCAGGCCGGCGAGCCGATCCGGTCCGGCGGCGCGATCCTGATCGGCCATGTATTGAATTGTCCGCGCGAGATCAGCTTGCACGAATTTCTCGCCGGTCTTCGGCACCCGCCCGTTCGGCAGGAAAATCGCGGTGTTGGACTCCCAGCGCCGGTATTCGCCGGCATGCGAGCCGATGGACCGTTCCAGCAACGGATACACCGCGAACCCATCGGCTGCAAAGCGAATGGCGTGCGCCGCGACATCCGCGAACCGCATCGTCCCATGCCGCCGCAGCGCGGTGATCCAGGCATCGGGCGCGGCGGGAACAACGGTGCGCAACACGCCGGCCGGTATCTTCCCACCGTGATCCCGCATGAACACATCCGCCGGGATCGATTTCGGCCACCAGCCCAGCCCGGCGATGCTTTCCGTCGTGCCGTCCGCCAACCGGATCAGGATCGGCGCCACCCCGGCAAAATTGACCAGGTCCGGTTGCAATACCCCCAATGCGATCCCGGCCGCGACACCCGCGTCGATCGCATTGCCTCCGCCCTCCAGGACCGAGAACCCGGCCGAGGCGGCCAGGTAGTGCCCGGCCGAGATCGCGTGCCGGGTGCCATAGACGGTCGGACGATGGGTCATGGGCCGAACCTCCGGTTAAGCTTGAACGGTGAGGCAAAACCCGGCAGGGGTCCAGCGCGGGTCGATTGACAGGGCAGGGGGGCTGTATCACAAGCCGCAACGGCTCCGATCACGGGCGGCTGCTGATAAAGGGAATGGAAATGAAGTCCAAACTTCTGGCTATGGGTATGCTGTTGGCCGCGGGTTCGGCGCAGGCGCAACCGGTGGCCCCCGCCGAGATCAAGGTTGGCGCGCTGTATGCCAGTTCCGGTCCCTATGCCAGTATCTCCATGCCCGTGTTCGACGGCTTCAAGCTGTGGGTCGATCAGGTGAACGCCGGCGGCGGAGTCGAGGTGAAGGCGTTCGGCAAGAAAATCCCGCTGAAGCTGATCGCCTATGACGACCAGAGCAGCACGGCGACGGCGGCGACGCTGTATAACCAGTTGATTACGCAGGATCATGTCGATCTGCTGATCGCCGATTCCGGCTCTGTATTGACGTCTGTCGGCGTACCGATCGCCAAGGAGCATAAGCAGTTCCTGTTCGACGTATCCGGCACCGGTGCTGCGTTCTTCACCGACAACAACCCCTATATCGCGCTGATGGCGGACCCGGTTTCGACCATCTGGCCGCACTACATTTCCGACTTCCTCGGCGATGAAGGCGTGAAGGCCGGCATCAAGACGGTGGCGATCCTGTATTCCACCAACGACTTCACCGGCACCCAGGCCGCCGCGCTGAAGGGATTCTTCGAGCGGGACGGGAAAGTAAAAGTTGTCTATTATCAAGGTGTGCCAACCTCGACGTCGAACTACACCGTGCTGATCAACAACATCGCCGCGCTGAACCCGGACGCGGTGCTGGAGCTTGGTTACGTTGGCAACGATATCGCCTTTCTTCGCAACCTGCAGGACAGCGGCAACCAGTTCAAGTTCGTGTTCTCGATCTACGCCGGCACGGAAAAGGACGAGATCGAGAAGAACGTTGGCGTCTCCGCGCTGACCAATATCTATAGTTACGTCCCGCCATCGAACTACGTTTACAAGCCCGAGGTCGGTATGACGCAGCAGGAATTTCATGCCGCGTGGGATAAGAAGTATCCGCCGGGTTCGGGCGTCGCGTTCGGCGCCAACGCGGTGTATGGCTACATGACCGGGCTGGTGGTGCAGAAGACGCTGGCCACGACCAAAAGCCTGGACCAGATGGATATCCATAACGCGGTTTTTGCCCTGTCAGGCAAGCTGAAGACCCTGGACGGCACGTTTGAGCTGCGCAAGGACGGCGCCCAGATCGGCGAGGTGACCCCGCTGGGTCAGTTGCAGCCGGCTGGTAAGAATGAGTTGAATTTGGTCGCCGTGTATCCCCCGGATTTGGCCAACGGCAAGGCCGTGATCGGGAAGTGAGCGACGGTTCTTACCTGGCCGTTTCGGTGCTGTGCGGTTGTCTCCCGAGCATCCGCGCATTAGGGGGCAATGGCGAAATAGCGGCTTCAATGGACCCGCGATCGGAGGAGACCGTCATGGCGGGCGCAGGCCCGCGATCCACGGCTTTTCCTGAACCAGCACCGCAAGTCGTTGATGGCGGGCCTGCGCCCGCCATGACGATGAGGGGCCGGCGCCTTGAGTCGAACGATCTGCTCGTTTCGCCGCGCATCCTAACCCTTGCAGCGCGGATGGCCGGCGCATGTTCGGTCACGAGGGAAACCGCCACGGCCGATCCCCAACCGGCCCCGACACTCCGGGGCGCCCGATGCTGACCGGTGCGATCGTCGCTGGCGTGGTGTTCGGCCTGTACTATACCTTGGTCGGGCTGGGCCTGAATCTGGTGTTCGGCGTGATGCGCATCGTCAACCTCGCGCATGGCGACTTCCTGATGCTGGGCGGCATTTCCGCCTGGTTCCTGTTCACCAGCTTCGGGCTGAACCCGTTCGTGTCCGCGGGCCTGGTGGTGGTGGTGTTCCTGCTGGTGGGCTTGCCAATCTACTATCTGATCGTCCCGCGCCTGCTGCGGTCCCGCGATTCCGAGATGCTGTCGCTGATCCTGTTCTTCGGCATCTCCCAGATGATCGAGGCGGTCACCACGATCGGCGTGGGGGCCACCGAACGGTCCTTGCCGCCGCGCCTGCTGGGTGTCGGCCCGCTGGCTATCCTGGGCACCCGCCTGCCGAAATCCTGGATTTTCAGCGCCCTCGTCAGTGCGCTCGCGGTGCTGCTGGTGTATCTGTACCTGTATCGCACCCGGCTTGGGACTTTAACCCGAGCGGTGATGGTCAGCCGGGAAGAGGCGCTGGCGACGGGGATCGATGTGAATTTCGTCTCCGCCATCGCGTTCGGCATCAGTCTGGCGCTGGCGGGCGTGGCCGGCGTGTTCGCCCCGTTCATCCTGGGCAGCATCACCCCGAACATGGGCGTCGCCATCAACATCACCGCTTTCGCCGTGATCGTGGTCGGCACTCTCGGCAACCCGCTTGGCACGCTGCTGGGCGGCATCATCTATGGCGTATCGCTGATGCTGATGCAGACCTATCTGAGTTCCTGGGCGAACCTGTTGCCCAACCTGCTGCTGATCGCGGTGCTGCTGATCCGGCCCGAGGGCATCCTGGGAAGGAAAACGCGGCGTGCATAAACGCAACCGGATCATCCTGGACGCGGCCATCGCCACCGCAGTGGTCGCGGTCATGGGCATCGCGCGAGGCGTCTATTCCAACGAGCTGATGCTGTTCAACTTCATCATGTTCCTGACCCTGGCGCAGGGTCTGAACATCATCTACGGCTTCACCGGCTATCTGCCGTTTGGCTATGTCGGCTTTTACGGTGCAGGCGCTTACGGCTTCTCGCTGGTCGTCATGCACCTGCATGTGCCAGCCATGGTCGGCATGGTGGCTGCCGGGGCCGCCGCGCTGGTGCTGGGGGTCATCCTGCTGCCGCTGCTGCGGCTGTCGGGCGCCTATTTCGCCATCGCCAGCATGGCCGCGGCGCAAGCGGTGTATGAGATCGTGGCCAACCCGGACCTGGAAAGCGTCACCAAGGGGCCGTACGGCGTGTCCCTGTCCGACGTGTTCGCCCCGGCGACCTCGTATTACGTTGCGCTGGCGATCCTGGCCGGCACGCTGTTTCTGGTGGTCTGGCTGCGCAATTCGCGCTTCGGCATGTCGTTGCAGGCGATCCGTGATGACTCCGTCAGCGCGGCGATGGCCGGCGTCTCGGTGGTGCGCGGCCGCACCATCGCGTGGCTGCT
>JAKBCJ010000172.1 GCA_021807975.1 Pseudomonadota bacterium
GGTGTTCGTTTACCGGCAGGGGGGCGCGGCGCCGACGATCTACCGGCTGAACATGCGCGACCCCGGCGGATTCTTCGTCGCCCAAAGCTTCCCGGTTCTGCCCAACGACACGATCTATGTCAGCAATTCCCCGGTTGCCGAGGCCGCCAAGGTGTTTCAACTGCTGGTCGGTGCCACCTTTGTCGGGGCGATGCCGCGCAGCGTGGGGGCGCCGTATTGACCCCCGGACCCGCACCCGAACCGGATACCGACAGCCTGTTGCACGCCGCGGAAGCGGCGTTGCAGGCCGGCGATCTTGGTCAGGCAACGGACCTCGCGCGCCGGGCGGTGGCGGCCGAACCGGGAAATGGCCGGGCGGCCCGCGTGCTGAGCGGGTTCCTGGATGCCGGCGGTGCCCGGGGCGAGGCGATCCAGTGGGCGGAGGCGGCGATCCGGCTACTGCCAGGGGATGCGGAATTTCGGCTGCACATCGGCAGCCTGCTGGCCGCCAGCCGGCGTTGGCGGGAGGCATCGGAGCATCTGGCGGCCCATGTGGCACTGCCCGGCGCCAGCGCGCAAGGCTGGCGCCTGCTGTCGTCCGTCCTGCACCAGTCGGGCGACACCGAACGTGCTGTCGAAGCCGCCCGGCGGGCCGCTTCGGCCGACCCGGCGGCGATCGAATACCAGTTGCATCTGGCGGCGATGCTGTCCGAACGGGCTTTGTTCGGCGAGGCGGTGCAGGTGCTGGCGAATGCGCCGGACGATGCGCGGGTGTGGCGGGCACGCGCCTGTGCGCTGGCCGCATCCGGCCATCCCGGTGAAGCGCTGGAGGCCGCGCACCGAGCCGTGCATCTGGCGCCGGACGATCCCGGCTGTCAGGCGGACCTGGATCATATCGCGGCCCTGTGCGGCCTGAAGCTGACGATCGAGCAGGGCGACTGGACGATCCAGCCGCGCCGCCGGCTGCCACAGGACTCGGTGCGGCCTCCGGGCAGTTCGCTGGCGGTACGCTGGGGCGTGGTCTATGCCATCGTGCTGCGCGACATCCGGACCCGCTTCGGCCACACGAGGCTGGGCTATCTGTGGGCGATCCTGGAGCCGATTTCCCACCTGATGACGCTGGGGACGGTGTTTTTCCTGCTGAACACCGCACCGCCGCCGGTGGGCGATAATCTGTTTCTGTTCTACATCACCGGATTGCTGCCTTTCCTGATGTTCGCCCATGTCTCGCAGGAACTGATGGGGACCTCGGGGTCCAGCACCATGCTGTTCATGCTGCCGGTGGTGCGGCGAACCGATGCGATGGCCGCGCAGGCGCTGCGCCAACTGGGCACCGAACTGTGCGTGGAACTGCTGATCTTCGGCGCCGCCGGGTTGGGCGGATTGCAGGCTATGCCGACGGATTTGCTGACCTGCATGACGGCGCTGCTGGCGTTGTGGCTGCTGGCGGTCGGGGTGGGGTCGATCAACATGGTCATGGTCGGGCTGTTCCCGTCCTATGCCACGTTCTACGAGGCGGTCATCCGGCTGCTGTATTTCGGATCCGGGATTTATTACTCGCCGATCGCGATGCCGGATTGGGTGCGGGCCTATCTGGTGTGGAATCCGGTGCTGCAGGCCATCGAGTATTTCCGCAGCGGCTTCTTTGCCCAGTATCAGCCGCACTGGGTGAATGTGAACTATCTGGCGCTGTGGGTTCTGTCGTCGGTCGGAATCGGTCTGGCGATGGAACGCGCCTTGCGCGGCCGAATGGAGGTGCCGACATGATCGTGCTGGACCGCATCCACAAGGGCTACCGCACCGCACTTGGCCGCCGCATCGTGCTGAACGATGTCAGCGTGCGCCTGCCGGAAGGCCAGGGACTGGGCGTGCTGGGGGCCAACGGGTCGGGCAAATCGACCCTGATCCGGCTGCTGGCGGGCATCGAACGGCCGGATTCCGGGCGGATCTCACGCGGCGGCCGGAATGTCAGCTTTCCGCTGGGTTTCGGCGGCACGCTGCACCCGGCTTTAAGCGGGCGGGAGAATGTGACGTTCCTGGCTCGGCTGCACGGCGTGCCGCAGCGTCAGGCGGTGGACTTCGTTGCCGATTTCGCCGAACTGGGGCCGTATTACACATTGCCGGTGGGCACCTATTCATCGGGCATGCGGGCCAGGCTGGCATTCGGCGCCTGCCTGGCGATCCAGTTCGATGTGTATCTGATCGATGAAATCACCGCCGTCGGCGACGCCCGCTTCCGCGTCCGCTGCCTGGATGCGTTCCGCCAGCGGATGGAGCGGGCCGATGTGATCATGGCCTCGCACGATTATGAAACGATGCGGGCCTATTGCGATACCGGCGCGGTTCTGGCGGGCGGGCGGCTGATGCTGTTCGATTCGCTGGAAGACGCCATTCGCCAGCATGAGCGGATCGTCCGCAACACCCAATCCGCCACCATGGAGATGACATGAGCACCACGGTCGTCGTTTCACCCGGGCTTATGCCGCTGGGCCTGCGGGCAGGGCGGCCGCGGCGCTGGTTGTCGCTGCTGGCGGCGGTCGTGCTGCCGGCGGCGGCGATGGGGACTTATCTGTATGGCTACGCGGACGATCAATACGTCACCGAATTTCGCTTCAGTGTCCGTCATCAGGCCCCGCTGCGGATGGAGGCGGCGGCGTCTTCAGCGCTGGGCGGGCCATTGAGCGGCGCGGGGTCGGCGATGGCGGTGATCAATGACTCGCAAATCGTGATCCAATACCTGAAAAGCCGCCAGATCATCGACGATATCGCCGCCACGGGGATCGACCTGGAAGCGATTTACGGCAGCCGCGGCCGCGATATCGTGGCCCACCTGCGGCAAGGTGCGCCAGCGGAGGAGCGGCTTCGCTACTGGCGGCGCATGGTCGATCCGTTCTTCGATATGTCCACCGGGATCGTTTCAGTGGAAGTACGCGCGTTCCGCCCCGAAGACGCCCGGCTTGTCGCGGCGCGCACGCTGGCGCTGGCGGAAAAGCTGGTCAACGACATATCTGACCGGTCGCACCGCGATGTACTGGCTTATGCCCGCCAGGAAGCGGCCGACAGCGGGGATAAGCTGAAGGCGGCGCAGGCGGCACTGTCAGCATACCGCAACAAACATGCGGTGCTGTTCCCCGAGATGCAGGCAACGGAAAGCACCACGGTGGGCGGGCTGGTGGAGCAAAGCCTGATCGAGGCCAGAACGGCCTTCAGCACGCAACTGGCGCAGGGGGTTGCCCGTGATTCGATGCAGATGCGTATCCTGGCGAACCGCATCGCCGCGATGGAGGCGGCGCTGAACGGTGTGAACGGGCGGCTGGCGCAGTCCGATGGTGATGCGTCGCTGGCATCGGTCATGTCCGAATACGGTATTTTGAAAGTCAGCGAGGAAATCGCCGCCCGGGTTTATGAGCGTGCGCTGATGTCGTTGCAGGACGCGCGCAACGCCGCCAGCGAGCAGGGGGTGTACCTGACGGCGTTCGTACGCCCGGCCTTGCCGCAGCATTCGATGTATCCGGTGCGCTGGCGGGTGATGCTGGAAACCGTGCTGGTCGGCTTCGTGGGGTGGTGCCTGCTGCAACTGATCTACCACGGCATCCGCGATCATCTGGACTGACAGAGAGATCAGGCAATTCCGAACCAGCCGGGCAGCCGGTGACCCGCTTATTCCGCTTTTGGCCGAAAGAGACAGCCATCCATGCTTCCGGGACCGTATAGCAGGATTTATCACTATCACCTGAAGAAATGCGGCGGGTCCTCGTTGAACCGCTGGCTGGATACACTGACCTTCGACGACCGGACGTTCGATCCGACGTGGCAGACGTCCTGGCTGCTGGGTGACTGGCAGACCGAAATGAACCTTCCCGGGTCCGCTGCCGAGATGGCAACGAAACGCGCCCTGTTTCACTGGGCCGACGTCGTTCATTCCCATGCGGCGCTGCGCCGGTTCGTTCCCGCCGGCACATTGTCGTTTACGATCCTGCGCGATCCGGTGGACAGGCTCGCCTCCCAGATCACCGACTTTCGGCGGCTGGTGCCGGCGGACACCGTCGCGGTGCCGGATTCAATCCGGGGTATGATCGAGGATACCACGCGCCTGCCGATGCGCGCACTTCTGGAACGGTACGGCCACAGCGAGGGCCGGATGCAACTTGACAACTATATCACCCGCTCGCTGGCCGCCGGGCGGATCGGACGCAAAGTTTTGCGGGTGGAGAATGCCGAAACCTTGCTGGAAACCGCCCTGGACGCTTTGGAGAACGACTACGATCTGGCCGGGCTGCTGGAGGAATTCGATGTCAGCCGCAATGCACTGTGCGCGATCGCCGGATTGCCGCCGGCGCGCCCGATCGCAACGCTGAACGTGTCCCGTCCCGACAGCACCGACACCGCCGAAATCGTTGATGCGGAGGATATTCTGCGCGATCTGACCCGGGTGGACCGCATTGTTTATAATCGTGCCCGGGCGCTGTTCGAAGACCGCCACCGAGCGGTGGGGGAGGCTTATGGGATGGCGGATTTCGAACGGGACCATGCCGCACGCCTGCTGAGTCATTTGAAGGGACGGCATTGCGATGGAGCGACCCGCTATTCGGTTCGCTCGCCTTTGGCTGGTGCGGGCTTTCATGGCCGCGATTGTGCGGGGGACCCGGTCTGCGCGGTCTGGACCGGGCCGGAAACCGCCACGACGTTGTATGTCCCAACGCCGCGCGACATGCAGGTGTCGCTGCTGGTGTGGATACGCGGCTACGCCGCCGAACGCCAGCGGGAGCAACTGCGAATCAGGATCGATGGCCGGCCGGCGGTGCATCATCTGACGCCTTGTGACGGTTATGCCGATCTTCTGTCGGCCGATGTGTGTTCGGCAAACGATTTTGTCCGGCTGGAGATCGAGCTGGACGAAACGCTCGACGCGATGGATAGCGGGTGCGACAGTCGCGATGACCGCAAACGCGGCCTGTCGTTCGACAGTTACGGGTGGCGGCCGCTGCGGCCGGCCGGCGGCGCGAACGGTTTCGCCTGACCTTTGGTTGGTTTCCGCCGGGATTTCGCCCCATCAGGTGGGTTTAGCCTGCGGTGTCCCGGTAGAAGGGGCAAACCCTGCCCGCGCAAACGCGGCTGCTTCGTGTTGGAAACGGGCACCCTGCGTCCGAACGAAAGCGCCGGTATCAGGTGCGTTCGGCGGCCTTGACGCGCTGCCAGCCCGCCTCCATCTCTTGCAACGACAACTCCCGCAGATTCTTCGCCCCGGCTTCGACGTTAGCTTCCATCGCATTGAATCTACGGGAAAATTTCTCATTCGCGTGACGCAGGCACTGCTCGGGGTCGAGTTTCAGCTTCCGGGCGAGGTTGGCCACCACGAACAGGAGGTCGCCAACCTCATCGGTTAGCCGAACTGGATCGGCGCCTGAGAGTTCTGCTCTAAGTTCTTGGATTTCTTCGTCCAGTTTATCCAAAACCTGCTCAACATCCGGCCAGTCGAACCCAACCCGCGCCGCCCGGTTGGTCAGCTTCAGCGCCCGGGTCAGGGCAGGGAGGCCAACCGGCACGCCGGCCAGCGCCCCGGTCTGCTGGCGCGCGGCCCGTTCGGTGGATTTCTGTGCCTCCCATGCCGAGGTTTGCGCCGCCGCGTCACGTGCCGCCGCATCGCCGAACACATGAGGATGGCGGCGTATCATTTTGTCGCTAATGGATTTCGCGATGTCGGCGAAACCGAACAGGCCGTGTTCCTCGGCCATGCGTGCGTGATAGACCACCTGGAACAGCAGATCGCCAAGCTCATCGGGCAGGGCGGTGAAGTCGCGCTGGGCGATGGCGTCGGCGACCTCATAGGCTTCCTCGATCGTATAGGGTGCGATCGTCGCGAAGTCCTGCACCTTGTCCCACGGGCAACCGGTGGCGGGGTCGCGCAAGGCGGCCATGATATCCAGCAGGCGGCGGAGTTCGGCTTCGGCCGAGGCAGCGTGATCGGGCATACCGCGCGGATACGGGACCAACCGGCGGGATGCAAGCGCCGCCCTGGCGTGGTATCCGCTTCGGCATGGATGACGATGAGGACGACGGCCCGCCCAAACTACCCGGCGGCAAGTTTTACATGACCCCGTTCGGAGCCGGCCGGTTGCGCGCCGAACTGGCGAGCCAGCGCACCGAGCGGCACCGGGTGGTGGAGATTGCCGCCTGGGCCGCGGGCAACGGCGACCGCAGCGAGAACGCCGACTACAAGGAAGGCAAGCGCCGCCTGCGAGAGATCGACCGGCGGCTGCGCTTCCTGACCAAGCGGCTGGCCTATGCCGAGATCGTCGATCCCGCGGCCCAGACGCAGCGCGACCGGGTGTTCTTCGGCGCGACCGTAACCTATGTGAACGAACGCGACGAGGAGGTAACCGTGTCGATCGTCGGCGTTGACGAAGCGGATATGGGCGCCGGCAAGATCAGCATCGGTTCGCCCGTAGCCCTGGCGCTGCTGCGGACCCGGGTCGGCGACGAGGTCACGGTGCGAACGCCGCGTGGCCCGGAGGTGATCGAGGTGGTGCGGATCACGTATCCCGAACCCGATGGCCGGTAAGGGCGGTTGAACTATCGGGCGGATGAAAACCGGATAATGAATATTATGTAAAATGGAAGCCGCTTGCGTCCGAACGCCCATTCATGGCAACCGCCGGCTGTAACACCTTGGCTGAACCCCCATGGCCGACCGCTTCGTCATCGCCGCCACCGTCGATCGCCTGATCTACGACAGCGAGACAACCTTCCACCCGGACGACGCTCGCGTGCTGCTGGACGCATTGCCGCGCAAGCCATCGCCGTGGATCCAACTCGGCATCGCCGGCAAATTCTCCGGCGGTTCGACCAAGGGCTTCGCCGCGGGCGTCGGCGATGTCAGCATCAAGGACGATAAAGAGCGCCAGTTTCAGTACAATTCCAGCGAGGACGCCTATACCCGGGCCGGCCAGTGGAAGTTGATGTGGATTGGCAAACGCGGCCGGCAATACGTTGAAATCGAACAAGTCATGGCAGACGCCACCGATGACGGTCGAGGCGCCTTGATCTGCTATGAGGCCGATGGAACCCCGATCCGCATGGATATCCGCTTCAACCGCTCGTTTCGGCTGTTCTGGTCGCCCGTGGTGGTGATGTTTCCCGGGTGGAAGCCCTGGAAAACGCCCGAATCGCGGTAGCTTATCCAATATCCAGCACCAAACCGTCGTATCCGGCCTCGATTCCAGGGGGCAGGCTGGCCTGCATCCAGGCCCAGTCCATCTCGGTGCCCATGTGGGTCAGCACGGTGCGCCGCGGTTTGATCCGATCAACCCATGCCATCACCGTCGGCAGGTTGGCGTGGGTCCAGTGCGCGTCGCCGCGGAGGAAGCAGTCTACCACCCAGGTGTCCACGCCAGCGAGAATGTCCAGCGCCGAATCATCCAGCGCCACAACGTCGGTGGAGTAGGCGAACGAACCGGCCCGAAAGCCCAGCGTATCCACCCGTCCGTGGTTCTGGTTGAAGAGGTGCAGTGTCAAACCGGCAACGTCCAACAGGTCACCCGGCTTGACTATATTTGCTTCAAGAACAGGACGATAGAAGTGCGGGGGGTCCCACGGTCTGAAGGCGTAGCCGAAGCGCTTGGTGATCTCCCCCAGCGTGCGTTCGGTGCCGTGGGCGGTCAGCGGCCGGCCGGCGATCCGGTTCAGAATACGGACGTCGTCGATCCCGGTGATATGGTCGGCATGGGCGTGCGTGAACAGGATGGCGTCCACGCCGGGAATACGGCAGTCCAGCAACTGGTTGCGCATATCGGGCGAGGTATCGATCAGAAGCCGTTGTTTTTGCGTGGTTTCAATCACGATGGACGGCCGCGTCCGGCGGTTCCTGGGTTCGGCTGGATCGCACAGGCCCCAGTCGCCGCTGCCATCGGCCCCGCCGATCATCGGCACGCCGGCCGATCCGCCGGTCCCTAGCATCGTTACCTTCATGCCACGGCCTTGCGGAACAGCCGGCGGAAGTTTGCCGTGGTCAGGTCGGCCATCGCCTCGGGCGTCATGCCTCGCAGGCCGGCCAGCACTTTGGCGGTATGCGCGACCCATCCCGGCTCGTTCCGCTTACCCCGGAACGGCACCGGGGCGAGATAGGGCGCATCGGTTTCCACCAGCAACCGGTCCAGCGGGACATCCAGCGCGATCTCCCGCAGTTCCGCCGACCGGGGAAAGGTCAGGATGCCGGAGAAGCTGATATACCCGCCCATCGCCAGCGCCGCTTCCGCCAGTGTTCGGGTGGAGCTGAAGCAGTGCAGCAGGAAATCGAACGCCCCTTCCCTGTCACGCTCTTCCCGCAAAATCAACGCGATATCGTCGTCGGCGTCGCGCGCATGGATGCACAGCGGCACCCCGGCCAACCGCGCGCCGCGGATATGCGTTCGGAAATTCTCCGCCTGAATGTCGCGGGGCGACTTGTCGTAGAAGTAGTCCAGGCCGGATTCGCCGATCCCGATCACCTTGGGGTGCCGGACCATCGCCGCCAGGGCTTCGGGCGTCGGGATTGGCGCCTCGGCGGCGTGGTGCGGATGCACGCCGATGGTGCACCACAGGTTGGGGTGCGCCTGTGTCAGCGCCGGCAGGCGTTCGGACTGGGCGAGCGTGGTGCCGATGGTGACCATTTCGCCCACACCGGCCGCCGCCGCGCGGGCCAGGACGTCCGGCAGTTCCTCTTGCGTGTAGTAGTCCAGGTGGCAGTGGCTATCGATCAGCATCAGGCGGCCGGCTCCACGTAGCGGGGGAAAACGCCCTGCGGAGGCGGTAGGATTTGCCCATCGGTCAATGGCGCCGACGGTTTCTCCAATGCGGCGAAGGTCCGCGCGTCCGACGGTACCCCTAGTTGGTCAAGCATCCGGCTCATGCTTCCAGGCATCACCGGCTGTAGCAGCGTGGCAACCACCCGCAATGTGCGGAGCAACACGCGCAAGACGGTACCCATACGAACCTTGTCGGTCTTATTAAGTGCCCAGGGTGCCTGGCGGTCTATGTAACCGTTCGCAGCCCTGATCACCCTCCACACTTCCTCCAGGCCCTCATGA
>JAKBCJ010000173.1 GCA_021807975.1 Pseudomonadota bacterium
TGTTGGTAAAGGTTACCCCAAACGCCGTGCCGCGAACACCGTTGGGTTGCCGGATGGCGGGTTCGGTAGCAATGTGTCTGTTATGGAGGCGGTTCATGGACCTTAAAGGCAGGGTGGCTCTGGTCACGGGGGGTAATGGCGGGCTGGGGCAACGCATCTGCCATGCGTTGGCCCGGGAAAGTGTCCATATCGCTGTCATGTATGACCGAAGTAAAGATCAAGCGGAGAGTGTCGCCAGCGAACTGAAATCGAAATACCAAATCAACGCCGCCGCGTTTGCTTGCGACATCACCGACGGCCCGGCCGTGGAACAACTGGTCGGCGATGTAACAAATCGCTTCGGCCGGCTGGATATTCTGATCAACGACGCCGCTTACAACAAGGCAATCCCGTTTGCTGACCTGGATAACCTTACGATCGAGGAATGGGACAAGATCATCGCCGTCAACCTGACAGGGCCGATGCGGCTGACGAAGGCAGTGGCGCCGGTCATGAAGGCGCAGGGGCAGGGACGGATCGTGAATATCGCGTCGGTCGCGGGTTTGCATCCGGTGGGCTCGTCCATCGCATACGCGGTGTCCAAAGCCGGTCTTATCCACCTGACCCGCTGCATGGCGGTGGCACTGGCGCCAGAAACCCTGGTGAACTGCGTGGCGCCCGGGCTGATCGAGGGAACGCGCGCGACAGCCAACCTGCGGCCGGACATGATCGAGCGGTCAGCGTCCGGATCGCTGCTGAAGAAACCCGCCGATAAAGAGGACTGCGCCGATATGGTTGTGGCGATGTGCCGTACGGAGACGATGACCGGCCAGACGGTCGTTATCGATTCGGGTAGAATATTCCACTGAGAAACGAATAAAACAAGTCAGGATAACCCATGAGCCAAAAATCTAGCGGTCTTTCTCCAACCCGTCTCGCTCGGTTGGACGACGTCATGCGGCAACGCTACGTCGAAACCGGCCAATTGCCGGGGCTGATGACCATGATCTATCGCCGCGGCCGGCTGGTTCACACCGGACTGTGCGGCCATATGGACCTGGAACGCGGTAAGCATATGCGTGAGGACACGATCTTCCGCATCTACTCCATGAGCAAGCCGATTACTTCCGTGGCGCTGATGATGCTGGCCGAGGAAGGGCTGATCGGCCTGGACGACGATGTGGCAACCCACATCCCCTCGTTCCGGAACCTGGGGGTTTATTCCACCGGAATGCCGAGCCTGATTCCCACCGCGACACCCAGCTTCATCACCACGCCGGTCGAACGGCCGATGAAGGTGGTCGATCTTGTCACCCACACCTCTGGCCTGACCTACGGGTTCATGAACCGCACCGGCGTCGATGCCGCATACCGCCGGCTGCGGGTGGCCGAGTTCAACACCGAGGGCGGGCTGGATACGATGATCGAGCAGCTATCGGCTTTGCCGCTGGAGTTTTCGCCCGGAACGAAATGGAACTATTCAGTTTCGATCGACGTGATGGGCTACCTTGTGCAGAAACTCAGCGGCATGAAGTTCAGCGATTTCTTGCGCACCCGCCTGTTCGAGCCGCTGGGAATGACCGACACCGCGTTCTGGTGCCCGTCGGAGAAGCTGGGCCGGCTGTCGTCCTGCTACATGCCCAACGGGGCCGGGGGCATCAAGGTGCAGGACGATGCCGGCAAAAGCTTCTTCGCCGCGCCCCCGGGGCTGGAATCCGGCGGCGGCGGCCTGCTATCAACCGCGCACGACTACATGCGGTTCTGCCGCATGATGCTGGCGGGGGGAACGCTGGACGGGGTGCAGATCCTTAGCCCCAAGACGGTGGCGCTGTTCAGCCTGAACCATCTGCCGAACAACCAGGAACTGGCCCACATGGCGCCGCCGGGCATGTTCAGCGAGGCGGGCTATTCCGGCATCGGCTTTTCCATCGGCTGCGGCGTCAACGTAAATGTCGCCAGAACCCGCCTGCCGGGCACGCTGGGCGAGTATTTCTGGGGCGGCGCCGCATCGACCGCGTTCTGGATCGACCCGGCCGAAGACCTTGCCGTCGTCTTCATGACCCAAGTCATCGGCAGCGAGGCTCGGTTGACGCTTCGCCGCGACCTTCGGACGCTGGTCTATTCGGCAATGACGGAATCGTTCGCCTGAAGTTGCAGATGTAACGGTCTGCCGGTGTCGCCGAACGGGATCCCCGCGGGATCAGTCGGCGACACCGGCAAAGTGTACGGACATTCGATGCCAAAAGAGCATCGACCTGAAGCATCCTGCGGTCCGCGATCGCAGCGTGCCAGCCCGGGGCCCACAACGTCAGGAGATTTGCTATCGGGGCTACGAGCGTATAGGCGCGTGCGAAGTGGGACGCTGCCGGATTGTGCAGTCTTGGGATGGACGGCGGTTCAGTTGAGCGAGCAGGACTTCCTTCCAGCCCGTCGATATCGTCTTTCGCAACGTCCCGGATACGGCGTGTGTTCGTCCGGAAATACTCATGGACGATTTGATCGCGGGTTCCGGCGATCGCTGGTCACGTAATATCCGGATAGGCTGCCTTGGATGCGGGACTAATATTCTTCGCGGCTGCGCCGATCACCGCGATTGAGTAGAGAACAGATCTGATAATCGACGGCTGGGCCGCGAACGCAGCGCAGTCCATCGTCGCCGTGTCTGCCCGGATATCGTTGACCGCCAAGATGATGTCCTGAAATCCATTCCTGGTCGCCGCGTGCCACCAGAAGATGGCCACCTTCTCACGTTCGAACGCTGCCCGAACAAGGGGGCGGAAGCACATGTTCCCGAACCGGTTGCCCGGGGCCCATCTTCCGCGATGGCTATCCCGGCAGATTCGCCTTCAAGAACGTCCTGACATGCCGCACCGCCAGCGGAATCAGTTCCTTCGGGTCCTTCCACGGATACAGGCTTGCCTGCGCGTTGGGTGCCAACCGAGCGGACTCCATCGCCACGGTATAGGGATGCGCCGGGATATCGTCCGGTAGCACCAGGATCGGCGTTTGGCAGCCGCGCACGAAATCCCGCGTCACCGTGAACACGAAATCAGGGTTGGAGCGGTACATCCTGCTCAGGAACGCCTCGATCATCGGCATCGTTACATCCGGCCGTTTCGCGCAAAGCGCCGGTCCCCAGCCCGCCATATTCGTGTCGTAGAACAGATCCCGCATCTCCGGCCGCGATCCGCTCGGTTGTGCCAGCACCGCGGCGGCAATCCGGTTGGGCGCACGGCGCAACAGATTCCAGATGAACGGGCCGCCGATGCAAAAGCCCATCACCATAAACCGATCGATGCCCAGGTGATCCATCAGCCCCAACTGGTCATCCGCATACGAATCCCACGGCCGGTCGATCTCGACCGGGCCGGAGGACTGGCCGCCGTTCGCATTCCGCAAATCCATCGTGATGCAGCGGTAGTCGCCTGCGAACTCCGCGAATGGATCGAAAGGGGCGCCGTTGGTGAAGAACCCGGCGGTCGCGTTCAGCCCGCCACCCGGGATCAGCAGCAAGGGAAAGCCAGAACCGGCTTCCTGATAGTTTATCCGGACGTTGCCTCTTTCATAGAACGGCATGTCATTTCCTTCCGGGCGTTACGCCGCCACTTTCTCCTCGATGCGGTCCCAGATCGTCTTTTCGATATGTACGCCGTCGAAGCGGGCGATCTCTTGCAGGCCGGTCGGGGAGGTCACGTTGATCTCCGTCAGGTAGTCGCCGATCACGTCGATACCTACGAAGATCATGCCCTGATCGCGCAAAGTCGGCCCGATCGCCGCGCAGATTTCAAGATCGCGCTTGGTCAGGGGGGATTTTTCGGGGCGGCCGCCGACATGCATGTTGGACCGGGCCTCCCCGGCCGCCGGGACACGGTTGATGGCGCCGGCCGGTTCGCCGTTCACCAGGATGATGCGCTTATCGCCCAGGCGGACGGCGGCTTCGTACCGCTGGATCATCAGCGGCTCGCGCGATCGTGCGAAGTGCATTTCCAGCAGCGATGCCAGGTTTTCGTCGTCCGGCTTGATCCGGAACACGCCCGCCCCGCCGTTGCCGAACAATGGCTTGACGATGATGTCCTTGTATTCCGCGCGGAACGACCGGATTGCGTCCACGTCCCAGGTAATCAGCGTTGGCGGCATCAGGTCGGGGAAATGCGTCACCAGGATTTTCTCCGGCGCATTTCGCACCGCCGCCGGATCGTTGACGATCAGGGTGCCGGGCTGGATGTGCTCCAGCATATGGGTCGCCGTGATATAGGCCATGTCGAACGGCGGGTCCTGGCGCATCAGCACCACGTCCATAGTGCCCAGGTCCATGGTTTCCATCGGACCGAATTCGAAGTGCGCACCGTGGCGGCGGGCGACCTTCACTGCATGGCCGCGGGCGAACAGCCGCTCTTCCCGCTTGCCGCCGGCGGGGCGGGAGCGGCCTTCCTTCAGCGCCATGTGCCGCACTTCGTAGTGCCACAGCGTATGGCCGCGGGCCTGGGCTTCCAGCATCAGGGCGAAGGTGGAATCGCCGTCGATGTTGATACTGTCCATCGGGTCCATCTGGACCGCGACCTTTAGCGTTCGGGCCATCGTCAATCCTCTGTCCGGTTGGTGTTCATTAAGGTGTGAACCGGACATAGGGAAGGGGCGGGGGGTCAGGCGGCGGCGGCAAGCCCCGGCACGATGGCGCAGGCCATTTGATGCAGTTGCCGGCCGACACGGTTCCAGTCGAAGCGCGTGCGGTTCCGCTCGAACCCCGCCACCCCCATGCGCTGGGCCAGGGCGGGGTTTTCGAACAGCAGGCGCATCGCCGCAGCCAGGGCAGCGGGATCGTTGGGCGGGACCAGGATGCCGGTCTGTCCGTCGGTCACGGTTTCAAAAAAGCCCGGGACCCGGGTGGCGATCACCGGCAGGCGGAATAACGACGCTTCGATCGCGGCGATTCCCAGCGGTTCGACGACGCTGGGCATACAGAAGACCGACGCTGACTGGAAATAGTGTGCCACGCGGTCGCGCGGTTCTTTCCCGGCCACCGCGATCCTGGGGTGCGACACGTTCGGGTAGCAGCCGACGATCGTCAGGCGGGCATCCGGATACGTGCGGGCGACCTCGATAAAGGCTTCAAGCAAGGCCGGGCCGCCCTTACGCTCCCACTCCACGCCGACGAACAGCACATGATTGGCGGCATAACGAGCCATTGTCGCTTCAGACGGAACGATATCGATATTGGCCCCGATATGAACCGTGCGCACCCGGGACCGGTCACAGCCGTAACGGTCAACCAGTGTCCGTTCCACGAACCCGCTGGTGGCGGCGATCCCCTCGGCTTGTCGAAACAGCGCCGTTTCATATTTCAGGTACATCGGCGAACGGAACAGCCGGCGGTCTGGCACCGGTTCGTTCATAGTATCCATAAATGTGTAATCGGTGTAGATCAGGTGGGGCACTCCGGGGATGCGGCCGTTGAAAACCCCCTGTGTCTGGATCGAAAAATCGAACTCGCCTGCTGTTGAAGCAAAGGTCCGCGCGATAGCCGCCGACAGAAGGCGGAACATGAACGGCGTCATGAAAAAGAACGCATGCAGTTGTGACCGGCTCTTCAGGACGGACGGCCCATAGGTCATCACTTCGATCAGCACGTTCAGCGCGGCCGGACCAAGCCGCCGCTTAACATACTCTTTTACGTCGAATATTTCGATATCGTGATCAGGAAACCGCCTCGCAAGCTGTTCGTTTAGCTTTTCATTCGTATGTGAAAACGAACCGAGCTTGGTGAACAGGATGCGGCGGCGGGGCGGCTGCCGGCTGGGCGGGGTTCTCAATGGAGTTTGGCTGGAATGCACCGGGTTGAAAACACGATCCGCATATGAATGTCCGACTGTCAGAGGCAAGCGCCTGGTCTCCTTGTCACGCTTCGATCGGGCCGGCTTTCGCGTCCGCGCACGGATGCCCTTGCCCAAACCGTGCGGCGTCGCCATTTAGCCCCGCTATGCAGAACCTCATGAACGCCTCTGCCGACCCGATCGGGTGGCACGGCACCACCATCCTGTGCGTAAGGCGGGATGGCAAAGTCACGATGGCCGGCGACGGCCAGGTTTCGATGGGCCAGACCATCGTTAAGGGGAACGCGCGAAAGGTGCGGCGGATTGGCGCTGGCGGGACTGTGATCGCCGGTTTCGCCGGGGCCACCGCCGACGCCTTCACGCTGCTGGAGCGGCTGGAGAGCAAGTTGGAACGCTATCCGAACCAGTTGGAACGCGCCTGCGTCGAACTGGCCAAGGATTGGCGCACTGATCGCTATCTGCGCCGGCTGGAAGCCTTGATGGCCGTCGCCGACAAGGACCGAAGCTTCACGCTGACCGGCAACGGCGACGTGCTGGAACCGGAAGACGGCGTGATCGGCATCGGGTCCGGCGGCAATTATGCCCTGGCTGCCGCCCGAGCCCTGATGTCCGTCCCGGACCTCACCGCCGAGGACATCGCCCGGCGGGCCATGAGAATCGCGGCCGACATTTGCGTCTATACCAACGGCAACACCATCATCGAGTCGATATAATGGATGTCCCCACATACTCGCCGAGAGAGATCGTCTCGGAACTCGACCGCTTCATCGTGGGGCAGGGCGACGCCAAGCGCGCGGTGGCTATCGCGCTGCGCAACCGTTGGCGCCGCCAGCAACTGCCCGAGGGCATCCGCGAGGAGGTTGTGCCTAAGAACATCCTGCTGATCGGCCCCACGGGCTGCGGTAAGACGGAAATCGCCCGCCGGCTGGCCAAGCTGGCGCAGGCGCCGTTCCTGAAAGTGGAAGCGACTAAATTCACCGAGGTCGGCTATGTCGGCCGCGATGTCGACAGCATCGTCCGCGATCTGGTGGACGCCAGCCTGAACATGCTGCGCGAGAGCAGCCGCAAGAACGTCCAGGCCAATGCCGAGGCCGCGGCCGAGGAACGTCTGGTCACGGCCCTGGTCGGCGAGGAGGCCGCCGCCGATACCCGGTCCAAGTTCCGCCGCATGCTGCGCAACGGCGAGTTCGAACAGAAAGAGATCGAGGTTGCCGTTTCCGACGCGGGAAGCTCTCCGATCGGGCAGTTCGACATGCCCGGCATGCCGCCCGGTCAGGTGATCAACCTAAGCGAAATGATGAAGGGCATCATGGGCAACCGCCCGCAGGTGAAGCGGCGCATGACCGTGGAAGCCGCCCGCCGCATCCTGGAGGCCGAGGAAGCCGACAATCTGCTGGACAACGACCAACTGACCAAGGAAGCTGTGTCGCACGCCGAGAACAACGGCATCGTCTTCCTGGACGAGATCGATAAAATCTGCGCCCGCACCAGCGAGGGCGGGTTTCGCGGCGGCGACGTCAGCCGGGAAGGGGTGCAGCGCGACCTGCTGCCGCTGATCGAGGGCACGACGGTTAACACCAAGTACGGCCTGGTGAAGACCGACCACATCCTGTTCATCGCCTCCGGCGCCTTCATGCTGGCCAAGCCGTCCGATCTGCTGCCGGAACTGCAAGGCCGCTTGCCGATCCGGGTGGAACTGTCGCCGCTGACCCGTGAGGATTTGCGCCGAATCCTGACCGAACCGGAACACTCCCTGCTGAAGCAGTATTCCGCGCTGCTGGGAACCGAGAACGTGACGCTGGACTTCCGCGACGACGCGGTGGACGCTCTGGCGGACCTCGCCGCCGACATCAACGACCGCATCGAGAACATCGGCGCCCGGCGTCTGCACACGGTGCTGGAGCGGCTGCTGGAGGATATCAGCTTCACCGCGACAGATCGCGGCGGCGAGACGTTCGTGGTCGATGCCGCTTACGTGGCGGACAAAGTCGCCCCGCTGGCGCAGAAGGGAGATCTGAGCCGGTTCATCTTGTAGTATTTCGTTACAACGATACGCGGCGAAAGAAACCAATCATCCGAGGGAAGCCACTGACCCACGATGACGGTTTCGATCGTCTGTGCGTCCATTGACGCGGCTATTTTCGGCGCCGGCCAGGCCGAGGTGGGGCCGGAACCCGCCATAGCGGGCTGGATACCGTCCTCGGTCGCAGGGTCCTCGGTCGCGGCCGGCCGAGGCCCGTTCCAGGCGCCGGCGTAACGACAAGGCGGTTTTGCGCAACCGACTTGCACCGTTGCGCCTTGACGCTCCTGCCGCGTGCCCGCACATCCTAATCTATGACCGACCCATTCGTCCGCCCCGAAGAACCCACTGCCGCCGCGGCGATCGCAGCGATCGCCGATGACCTGTCGCTGTTCGACGACTGGATGGAACGCTACGAGTTCATCATCGGCATGGGCCGTAAGCTTCCGCCGTTTCCTGACGCATGGGCCAACGACTCGCACCGCGTCCCCGGCTGCCAGAGCCGGGTCTGGATGGAAGCCGTGCTGCGCGACGGCACCCTGTATTTCGCCGGGGCGTCCGATGCTGCCATCGTTTCGGGCTTGGTTGCCCTGCTGCTGCGGGTCTATTCTGGTCGCCCACCGTCCGAAATTCTTGCCACCGACCCGGTCTTCCTGAAGGATTTAGGCCTGCTGGAGGCGCTATCGACCAATCGCGGCAACGGCATCGCCGCGATGGCCCGCAAGGTGCGCGAAGTCGCGGCCATGCAGCCGGCCTGATGGGAGTGGATGCGCCGTCGTCCCGAGTATGACCACGGCCACCCGGGTCGCTGCCTTCCTGGGCGCGTATTTCGCCGCAAACGCGATCAACGCCTTTATGCCGCTGTGGTTTGCCGACCGCGGGATGTCGGCGGCCTCGATCGGCCAGATTTTGGGGGCGGCGGCGCTGCTGCGGGTTCTCGCGGGTCCCGGTTGGGGCAACGTCGCCGACCGGCTGGGCAGGCGACGGCCGGTCTTGTTCGTTGCCGCGTTCGTGGCGGCTGGCCTTGGGGCTTCCTATGTTGCAGCCACCGGTTTCCTGCCGCTGTTGCTGATCGCGGCGGGGCAGGGGATCGCGGCTAGTGCGATCAATCCGCTGGCCGATTCGCTGGCCCTGGCCTTGGCACGGGAGGGTCGGATTGATTACGGTCCG
>JAKBCJ010000174.1 GCA_021807975.1 Pseudomonadota bacterium
GCCGCTGGACGCCATCGTCGATCCGTCGGACCTGTCCAGCTTCGACGGGATTGTCGCATCCCATGTGGGCGAACACTTTCCGGACCTGATCGCCTTCTTCAAAAGCGCCTCCGCCCTGCTGAAACCGGAGGGAGTCATCGCGCTGGCCCTGCCCGACAAGCGCGTCTGCTTCGATTTCTTCCGGCCCATCACCATGACCGGCGACCTTATCGACGCACACCTGAACAAACATATGCGGCACCGGAAGAGGACATTCTTCGATCAGGCCGCCTATTTCGCGCTGCGTGGCGGCAATGGGGGCTGGGCGCATCGCGGCGATCTGGCACCGCTGGAACTCGCCCATTCGATATATGCCGCTCAGCAGGCCTACATGGATGCCAGCGAGGACCCGGCCTCGGACTACCGGGATACCCACGCATGGACATTCACCCCCAAAAGTTTCGAACTCATCACGCTCGAACTCAATCTGCTCGGGCACATCGACTGGGCAATACGCTCGATCGAACCGGCGGACGGGGTGGAATTCTACGTCTGGCTGGAACGGCGCCGGATAACCATGGCCGAGGCCGACATCAATCCCGCACGCCTGGCACTGCTGAAAGACATGACCCGCGAATCAGCCGATGCCATCGCCCAGCTCGATATTGCGGCTCAGCCGGTTCGGGTTCCCCAGCCGGTGCCAAGCTCGGATCCTGGAATCACGGCGATCATCCCGCTCTATAATGGTGCGGCGTTTATCGAGGAAGCCCTGAAAAGCATCTTTGCCCAGACCCTGCCCGCACGGGAAATCATCGTCGTCAACGACGGATCGACCGACGGCGGGGCCGGCATGGCGATCGTGGAGCGGCTGGCCAGGACCCATCCCGTCACCCTGATCGACAAGCCGAACGGCGGCCAGTCCTCGGCACGCAACCTGGGCGCCGAACGGGCCAAAACCGAATTGTTCGCGCTGCTGGACCAGGACGACGTTTGGTATCCGAACCATCTCGAAGAACTGGCTAAACCGTTTATCGACGGTAATTCATCGGCGATCGGCTGGGTCTATTCCAACCTCGATGAGATCGATGAGTTCGGACACCTCGTCGCCCGGTCATACCTTAGCTCGCTCAGTGCCACACACCCGAAGCGGCATATATTCGAATGTATTCGCCAGGATATGTTCATTCTACCCTCGGCTTCCTTGATAAACCGGCAGGCGTTCATGTCGGTCGGCGGGTTCGACGAACAGTTGTGCGGGTACGAGGACGACGATCTGTTCATGCGCATGTTCCGGGCCGGGTTCGAGAATATATATATTGATAAAGCCCTGTCGAAATGGCGAATCTACCCCGGATCGACATCCTATTCCTTCCGCATGGCCCGCAGCCGGGGCATCTATACACGGAAGCTGCTGGAGATTTTCCCCGACGACCAAAAGCGCGCACGCTATTATGCCCGCGACCTGATCGTGCCGCGCTTCTTCGATCATGCGATCCGCGAATACGAAACAGCGATGGAGCTGGACGATCCGGAAGCCATCGCAGCCACCTGGAACGAAGTATTATTCCTGGCCCGCTATGATGCCAACACCGCCCGGCGCCTGCTGATCCATGCCCTGAGTCAATACCGCCTGGCGCTGGCGAAAGGTGACAAGAACAGGATTTCGATGGCCTGGAATGAGGTTTCGGCGGCCGCGGACAGGCTTCCTCCCGGCAGCCGCAAACTGCGCGCCGTCGTTGGGCTGCTGCGCAGCCCGCTTATCTCGCGATCCGCCTTCGCGGTTCGCAAAGTTGCCCGACCGGCCATGCTATGGGCGTTTTCGGCATGACGCGGCGCACAAAATCAGGAGTTGACCCAACCAGGAGATTTGTCGTCTCGTGCCTCCATGTTAGATCGCCTGAAAGCAAACAATCGCGCCTGGGCCACCCGCAAGGTTGCCGCCGACGCTGGATTTTTTAAGCGGCTGGAGGGGCAGCAGGCCCCCGAATACCTGTGGATCGGCTGTGCCGACAGCCGCGTTCCGGCCAACGAGATCGTTGATCTCGATCCCGGAGAGCTGTTCGTTCACCGCAACGTGGCCAATCTGGCCCCGCCGCAGGATGCGAACTACCTGTCGGTGCTTCAGTTCGCCGTGGACGTGATCAAGGTGAAGCACATCATTGTCGTTGGTCATTACGGATGCGGCGGCATCGCCGCGGCCGTCGATGGCAAGCGGCGCGGCCTGGTGGACCACTGGCTGCACCCGATCCGCGAAACCTTCGCCGACAACCGGGACGAACTGGAAGCCATCACCGACGAACGCGGCCGCCTGAACCGGCTGTGCGAGTTGAACGTCATGCGCCAGGTCCGCAACGTGGCGTCCGACGTATTCGTCCACGACGCCTGGGCACGCGGCCAGGCATTGAAGGTCCATGGCTGGGTTTATACCCTGGGTAACGGTCTGGTCACCGATCTGAACGTCACCGTCGGCGGCTGATTATGCCGCCTTCGCCTCCCGGGTGATCTTATCCAGTGACTTCAGCGTATCGCGAGCGAATTTCAACCGCGTCGCCACATCCATATCCCGCACGATCGCCAGCTTGTGGTCAGGGCGCAATTTAACCGACCCACCCTTGCTGGACAGCCACTTCACCAGCCCTGCCGGGTTGGCGAACGCGTTGCCCCGGAAGGTGATGACCATGCCCTTCGGCCCGGCCTCCAGTTTCTCCACCCCGGATTCGCGGCACAGCCGCTTCAGCGCCACCACACCCAGCAGATTATCCACTTCCTCCGGCAACGGGCCGAACCGGTCCACGAGTTCGGCGGCCATCGCATCGCTTTCCCCGTCGGAGGTCAGCGCGCCGATACGCCGGTAAAGCCCCAACCGCACCGGCAAGTCACGTACGTAAGCCTCCGGGATCAGCACCGGCAGCCCCAGCGAGATGTTCGGCGTCCAGTCGCGATCAGACCCGATGCGCTTGGCGTCGCCGACCTTGATGTCCGCGACCGCGTCTTCCAGCATCTGCTGATACAGCTCGATACCGACTTCCTTGATGTGCCCGGACTGTTCGTCGCCCAGCAGGTTTCCGGCGCCGCGAATATCCAGATCGTGCGAGGCCAGGGTAAACCCGGCGCCCAGCGCATCCAGCGTCTGCATCACGGTCAGCCGCTTTTCGGCCGCGACAGACAGGCGATGGTTCGGCGGCCATGTCAGATAGGCGTAGCCGCGCTGCTTGCCGCGCCCGACACGCCCACGCAACTGGTACAACTGCCCCAGCCCGAACATGTCGGCGCGATAGATCACCAGCGTGTTGACCGCCGGCATATCAAGCCCGCTTTCGACGATATTGGTGGACAGCAGAATGTCGTATTTGCCGTCACCGAACTCGGTCATTACCCGTTCCAGTTCGGTCGGCGCCAAACGCCCGTGCGCCAGCACCGTCCTGGCTTCGGGGACAATTTCCTTCAACCGGTCGGCCATGCGTTGCAGGTCTTCGATGCGCGGCACCACGCAAAACACCTGCCCGCCGCGGAATCGTTCGCGCTGCAGGGCCTCGCGGATCACCACCGAATCGAACGGCATGATGAAGGTGCGCACCGCCAGCCGATCGACCGGCGGCGTGGCGATAACAGACATCTCCCGCACCCCGGTCAGCGCGAGTTGCAATGTGCGCGGGATCGGCGTCGCGGTCAGCGTCAGCACATGCACGCCGGCCTTCATCGCCTTCAGCCGTTCCTTGTGGGCGACGCCGAAATGCTGTTCCTCATCAACGATCAACAGGCCCAGATCGGCGAATTCGATCGACTTGGCCAGCAGGGCGTGGGTGCCGACCACGATCCCGATATCGCCGCTGGCCACGCCCTTGCGGACTTCGTTGGCCTCTTTCGCGGTGACCATGCGCGACAACTGCGCCACCTTGACCGGCAAACCGGCAAACCGGGCGGAAAAGGTGCGGAAATGCTGGCGGGCCAGCAAGGTTGTGGGCACGACCACCGCGACCTGAGAGCCGGACAGGGCGGCCACGAACGCGGCACGCAGCGCGACCTCGGTCTTGCCGAAGCCCACATCGCCGCATATCAGCCGGTCCATCGGCTTGCCGGCGGCCAGGTCCTCCAGCACGTCGGCGATCGCCCGAGCCTGATCCTCGGTCTCGGCGAAGGGGAAGCGAGCGCAGAATTCGTCCCAGGCGCCTTCCGGCGGCGCCATGGTTTCCGCCTCGCGCACCTTGCGTTCGGCGGCGATACGAATCAGCTCGCCCGCCATGTCGCGGATGCGCTGCTTCATCTTGGCTTTGCGGGTCTGCCAGCCGGCACCGCCCAGCTTGTCCAGCGAGGCACCCTGATGTTCGCTGCCGTAGCGGGACAGTACCTCGATATTCTCCACCGGCAGGAACAGCTTCTCGTCGCCGTCGTAGATCAGCCGCAGGCAGTCGTGCGGCGCGCCGGTCACATGCAGGGTCGCCAGCCCATCGTAGCGGCCGATGCCGTATTCCTGATGCACCACCAGATCGCCTTCGGCGATTTCGGTAGCCTCGGCGATGAACTGGTCGGCCCGCTTGCGGCGGCGCGGCGGGCGGGAGATTCGTTCGCCCAGCAAATCCTGTTCGCCGACCAGGGCCATGCGTTCAGCAACGAAGCCGCGTTCGACACCCAGCACAACGACGGACACCGATCCGGCGGGCTTGCGGCGGACGGCGGCCCAGTCGTTTTCCTGCTCGGCATCCTTGAAACCGTGTTCGCGCAGCAGGCTGGTCAGCCGTTCGCGGGAGCCCCGGGTCCAGGCCGCGACCACGATCCGCCTTCCCTCGCTGTTCCAGCGTTCGGCCTGGCCGCGCAACTGATCGAACACGGTAACGCCCGGCCCGCCGCCGGCGCCGAGACCGCTGGACTGCGCGAAGATCGGCCCCGGACGGCCACCGCCATCGATGCCGCCGGCGCCCTCCGGCCTGGCGAACGGGGTGAATGCCAGCAGCGGACCGAACGCCAGCATTTCCTCCCAGCCATCACGATCCAGGTACAGCATCGCGGGCGGAATTGGGCGGTATGGCACCTCCCCATCGCGCGGGACGGCCTTGCGCGCCTGCGCGTGGTCGGCGATCATCTCCAGGCGCGATTCCAGCACCTCGTCGGATTGGTGATCCAGGCTGACGGCGGCGTCCGGCAGGTAATCCAGCAGGTTTTCCATCGTCGGATGGAACAGCGGCACCCAGTGCTCCATCCCCGGATGGCGCCGCCCGTCGGAGATCGACAGATACAGCGGGTCTTTCGCGGCGTCCTGGCCGAACAGATCACGCCAGTTGGTGCGGAACCGGGCAATCGACTCCTTGCCCAACGGCACTTCGGACACTGGCCGCAGCGTCAGCCCGGAGCGCTTGGCGGCGCTGCGCTGGCTGCTGGGATCGAAGGTGCGGATCGATTCAATGGTGTCGCCGAACAGGTCCAGCCGGACCGGATCGGATTCGCCGGAGGGGAAGATGTCGATAATCCCGCCCCGCATCGCGTATTCGCCCGGCTCCATGACCGTACCAGCTCGGCCGTACCCGTTGGCTTCCAGGAATTCCGCCAGTTTTTCGGGTTTGATATCGCCGTTGACCGCGAGTTGCATACTGGCGCCGGCGAAGGTCGCGCGCGGCGGCACACGCTGCACCAGCGCGTTCACGGTGGTCAGGACGATGCGCGGCCCCTTGGGCGGTTCCAGCAGGCGTGCGAGGGTGGCGATACGTTCCGACACCAGCGCCGGGTTCGGTGACACACGGTCGTACGGCAGACAATCCCACGCCGGGAAACGCAGGACCTCGGCTTCCGGCATCGCGAAACCGATCGCCTCGGCCAACCGAGCCATGCGGGCGTCGTCGCGGGTGACGTGCAGGATGCTGCCGGTGTGTTCGCGGCGGCGTTTCGCCAGCAGAAACGCGTCCCACCCCTCGGGCGCGCCCCAGACCTTGATGGCGTCGCTCATCGCGCCAGAAATGTCCGCATGCGGACCAGCATTGGGGTTTCCTTTTCGGGCGGAATCGGTTCGCGTCCGGTCAGCCAATCGGCCAAGTCGGTATCGGGCATTTCCATCACCGCCTCTAACGCATCGACATCGGCTTCGGTTAGCTGGTCGTAATGCGCGCGCACGAAGCCGCCGATCATCAGATCGTTCTCGAACGTGCCGCGGTGGTTGGCACGAAACAGCAGGCGCCGACGCCGCGTTTCCGGCGCTGAGTGTTCTGGATCAGTCATTTACAGGCTGTCATATAACGGTGCCCCTGCTACCTGTCAGCCCGTGAACGCCGATACTCTTGCCCCACTTTTTGCGCCCCTGACCAGTCTGCGCGGCATAGGCCCCGCCGTCGCGGGCCTGATCGCGCGCGCGGCGGGTGGCAGCCGGGTGATCGACCTGCTGTTTCACACGCCGGAATCCTACCTGGATCGCAGCGCCAAACCCAGCATCCGGGATGCCAAAGCCGGGGTTATGGCAACCCTGACGGTGGAGGTGGTGCGCCACGAACGGCCCGCGACATCCCGCCAGCCATGGCGCATCATCGTCAAGGACGACACTGGTACGGCCGAAATCGTGTTCTTTCGCTTTACCCGGGAGGCGCAGACTCCGCCCGGCACCAGAATCGTGGTTTCCGGCAAGCTGGACATGTTCAATGGGCGGCTGACCATCGCCCACCCGGACCATCTGGTTCCGGCGGAGCAAGCCGGCCGCATCCCGGCGATCGAACCGGTCTGGCCGCTGACCGCCGGGTTGTGGCCACGGCAGGTCGCGGCGGGGCTAACGCAGGCCCTGGCGATGGTGCCGGATTTTCCCGAATGGCACGATCCGGCCCTGCTGAAGCGGGAGGCATGGGCGCCGTTCGGACAGGCGATTCGCGCGGTGCAGGCCCCTTCCACCGCTGAACCAGACAAACGCATGCGCGCTCGGTTGGCCTACGACGAATTGCTCGCCGGGCAGGTCGCCATGGCGCTGATCCGCGGCCGGGTGCGCGCACGCTCCGGCGTGCCACTGATTGGGGATTCGCACCTGCGCAACGAGGCAATGCGGCGTTTCGGCTTCGCGATGACCGGGTCGCAGGAGAAGGCGCTGCGGGAGATCGACGCCGACCTGGCCTCCCCGCGGCGGATGCTGCGGCTGCTGCAAGGCGATGTCGGCTCCGGCAAGACGCTGGTGGCGCTGCTGGCGATGCTGCGCGCGGTGGAAGCGGGCAAACAGGCGGCGTTGATGGCGCCGACCGAGGTGCTGGCGAAACAGCATCATCGCACGCTGACCCGGCTGTGCCCGGTCCCCGTCGCGCTGCTGACCGGATCGGTCAAAGGCAAGGAACGTCAGAAGCTGCTGCGCGGCGTCAAGGACGGCAGCATCCGGATGGTCGTCGGCACGCATGCCCTGTTCCAGGACGCCGTTGACTATCGCGATCTGGCGGTCGCGGTGATCGACGAACAGCACCGGTTCGGCGTCAATCAGCGGCTGACACTGGGCGCAAAGGGCGAGCACACAGACGTTCTGGTGATGACCGCGACTCCGATCCCCAGAACGCTGCTGCTGACCCAGTGGGGCGAAATGGACGTCAGCCGCCTGACCGAAAAGCCCGCTGGGCGCCTGCCGATTCGCACTACCCTGCACTCACTGGGCACCATGCCGACCGTCCTGGAGGGCATTGCCCGCAAGCTGGACGAAGGCGCGCAGGTCTATTGGGTCTGTCCCCTGGTCGCTGAAAGCGAGGCATTGGACGTTGCCGCCGCGGAGGATCGGTTCGCGGACCTGCGGCACCGCTTCGGTGGCCGCGTCGGCCTGGCACACGGGCAGCAAGCGCCCGAGGTGCGCGATGCCGCCCTTGCCGCCTTTGCCACCGGAACCACCCGCCTGCTGGTAGCGACCACGGTGGTGGAGGTCGGCGTGGATGTTCCCACCGCCTCGGTGATGGTGATCGAGCATGCCGAACGCTTCGGGCTTGCGCAGCTTCATCAGCTTCGCGGCCGCGTCGGGCGCGGTTCCGAGGCCAGCTTCTGCCTCCTGCTGCACGAGGATTATGTCACTGAGACCGCCCGCCGCCGCCTGACCCTGCTGCGCGACACCGACGACGGTTTCCTGATCGCCGACGAGGACTATCGCCTGCGCGGCGGCGGCGACGCGCTGGGCACGCGCCAGGCCGGGCTTCCCGGCTACAAACTGGCCGATCCGGACGCGCACGAGCATCTGCTGCACATGGCACACCGCGACGCCGCCGTGCTGCTGTCCCGCGACCCAAAACTGGAAACCCCTCGCGGCCAGGCCGTGCGCGTGCTGCTGCGGCTGTTCGAGCGGCATGCCGCGATGAGGACGCTGGCGGCGGGGTGAAGACCGGCGATATCGCTTCACCAGAAAACTGAGCCAGCCCGTCTCGGTCACGATCCCGGGTCAGCACGCCTTCGCCGCGGATCCTCCGTCCCGGAGGGCCGCCGCCTAACCAACCTTACGGAACTTCCTCAGCGAGCGCAGATTATCCGGAACCGGATCGTTCGGAAACAGTTGCGGCCACTGCGTCCATGACACTTCGCCCACATAGATGTCGCCACGGCTGTCCACACACACGCCATGCGGCGCCATGAACTGGTCGATCCCAAGCCCCGCGCACAGCCCGCCCAGCCGGGCAAGACGCTTGCCGGTATGATCGACGATGCTGACACGGGGGCCGAGGTTCGGGGCGTCGCGGTTCACCCGCTGCACGGGCCCCAGTTCGCCGATATAGCAAACCGGACATTTCCCGGCCGGCATGAATATCCCGCACGGCCGATGCAGGTTGTTCCACTGGGTTTCGTATCGTCCGTTACCATCGAACACCTGAACGCGATGGTTCTCCCGATCCGCGACATAAACCCAGCCATCGGCATCGCAGGTGATGTTGTGGGCAATGTTGAACTCTCCGGGATCGCTGCCCGGCCCGCCCCACGACAGCAGCAACCGCCCATCGGGGGCGTATTTGTGAATTCGCGCGTTGCCATAGCCGTCGGAGACATAGATGTCACCGTTGGGTGCCATCGCGGTGTGT
>JAKBCJ010000175.1 GCA_021807975.1 Pseudomonadota bacterium
CAGAAGTTTAAGATGCCTGGCACGCGGAGAGGCGTCGCGGGAAACGGCGATCGCGACCCGACGGGCATCGGCGGCCATGCGGTCGCGGGCCAGATAGGCTGTCAGGCCACCGCCGGCATCCAACAACACCTGCGCGGTGTCCACGGCATAGCGGCCGGCGATCGGTCCGTTGGTTGGGGGTGGCGATGAGGCAGCGTCCATGCGGGCAAACCATGTTGGTCAGACCGCGGCAGCTTACCGGGCAAATGGTTTACGGAGCGTTAACGCGGACGGCGCACCTCTCGGAAGCCGCCAGTCTGTCGCCGTCATGGCGGGGCCGCCATGACGGCCGATCCGGGCCGGGCGCCCGCAGACGCGGTCATTTCGCCGTGCGTTCTACCCCTCGAACGGGTCCCTCACCATGATCGTATCGTCGCGCTCAGGGCTGGTGGACACAAGGGTGACGGGCGCTTCCACGAGTTCTTCGATACGGCGGACGTATTTAACCGCCTGGGCGGGCAGGTCGGCCCACGACCGAGCGCCGCGGGAGGAACCGGACCAGCCCTCCATGGTTTCGTATTCCGGCACCGCCGCCGCCTGGGCGCCGGGCGCGGCCGGCAGATGGCGGGAGAACGTGCCGTTGATCCGGTAGCCGGTGCAGATTTTCAGTTCGCTCAGGCCATCCAATACGTCCAGCTTGGTCAGTGCCAGGCCCTGAATGCCGCTGACTTTGATGGCCTGACGCACCAGCGCCGCGTCGAACCAGCCGCAGCGGCGGCGGCGGCCGGTGACGGTGCCGAACTCATGGCCGCGATCGCCCAGCAACTGGCCGATCTCGTCGGACAATTCTGTCGGGAACGGGCCGGAGCCAACCCGGGTCGAGTAAGCCTTGGCGATGCCCAGCACGAAGCCGACCGCGTTTGGCCCGATCCCCGCGCCCGACGACGCCGTCGCGGCCACGGTGTTCGACGAGGTGACGAACGGATAGGTGCCATGATCGACATCGAGCATGACGGCCTGCGCGCCCTCGAACAGGATACGCTTACCGCCGCGGCGCAGTTCGTCCAGCCGCTCCCACACCGGTTCGGCGAAGGGCAGGATTTGCGGCGCCAGCTTCAACAGCCCGTCCAGCAGCGCCTGCTTTTCGAACGGTGCGACACCAAGGCCTTGCAGCAGCGTATTGTAGTGCAGCAACAGCTCATCCAGCTTGTGCGACAGCGTCTCCGGTTCCGCCAGGTCGGCGACGCGGATCGCTCGGCGGGCCACCTTATCTTCATAGGCCGGGCCGATGCCGCGGCCGGTGGTGCCGATTTTGGCCGCGCCGCGGGCTTCCTCGCGGGCTTTGTCCAGTGCCGGGTGCAGCGGCAGGATCAGCACGGCGTTTTCGGCGATGCGCAGCGTCTCTGGCGTGACCTTCAGGCCTTGGGCGGTGACGCGGGCGATTTCCGACAGCAGCGCGTCGGGATCGACCACGACGCCGTTGCCGATCACGCCCAGCTTCCCACGCACCAGCCCGGACGGCAGCAGCGACAGTTTATAGGTCTGATCGCCCACCACCAGCGTGTGGCCCGCATTATGCCCGCCCTGAAACCGGACAACCACGTCCGCTCGGCTTGCCAGCCAATCCACGACTTTACCCTTGCCCTCGTCGCCCCATTGGGCGCCGATCACGGCGACATTGGCCATTGTTCAGCCCTCGGTGTGAAGAAGCGCGGCTTTTCCGTCGCGCAAGATATGGGAACAGCCCAGGCGGTTTGCCTCGGCGGTGTTATCGGCGGCCACCGAGAGCGCGGCGACCGTGGCAAAACCGCCCGCCCGAAGTTGGGCAACGATGGAGCGGTCGGAACCGAATGGCACGAACACGCGCGGGCGTGCCTGACGCGGCGGCGCCACCCGCAGAATAGCATCGGGATACAGCGTCAGGCCGGTGGCGGGTTCGTTGTCGCCGCAGATATAACGGCCGCCGCGCCCCAGTTCCTCATGCCGGCCGGGGGCGTACACCGTCACGGAAACGCCGGTTTCATAGCGGAATCCGCGGAATTCCACCGGATCGACAGTCAGCCGGATCTCCGGCGAGGCGGATCGGATCGCCGCCACGGTCGCGGCGACGCGTTCGGCAAGCGCCCCGGCGACGTTCGGCAGTTTCGCCGCCGCCAGCGCCGCTAAGGCCCGTTCGGCTGGCCCCGCCGCCAGCAGCAAGTCGGTCAGGACCGGTGCCAGCGGCCCGCCATGCCGCGCCACGGCAGCCGCGTCCTTGCGGTCCAGCGCGCGGGACAGCGCGACCCGGTCGGGACCGCTCAGTCCGGCATCGTCCAGCAACGACGGCACCAGCATCGGCAGTGTCAGGTCGAAACTGACCCGGGTCAGGCCGACCGCCGCCAGCCCCGCGGCCGCCACGATCACGGTTTCGGCGTCGGCTTCCGGGCTGTCATGCCCGATCAGTTCCACCCCCGCCTGCGCGATCTGGCGATCGGGATCGAGTTGGTTGCCGCGCACCCGCAGGCACTGCCCGGCGTAGGACAGGCGCAGCGGGCGCGGCGCGCCACCCAGCCGGGTGGTGGCGATACGGGCGACCTGTGGCGTGGTGTCGGCGCGCAGCCCCATCATGCGCTGGCTGTCCGGGTCCATCAGACGGAACGTCTGATCCGCGACGGCGACACCGGAGCCGGCGAGGAGACTGTCCTCGAACTCCAGCAACGGCGGTTTCACGCGCTGATAGCCGTGTGCGGCGAACACGGTCATCAGCGCCTCAACGGCGGAGGCTTCCGTTTCCGCTTCGGGCGGCAACAGATCGCGCAGGCCAGCGGGTAAAAGCGCCGGATTCGGCGGCAGGTCATCGTTCATGGCTGCTGTCAGCTACCAGTAAACAGCCCGCCGGGGAACACCTGTTCAACCGGCCCATATGCGCCGGGCAGCCATCAGCATCGCAAGAGCCGCGGCGAACACCGCGATACCGGCGGGTTCCGGGGCCTGGATCGCCAGGATCGTCGCATCCAGATGCTCGACGGGGTTCATATAAGTGATGCCCCCGGCCACCAGGCCGGTGCCGCCGCCGATCGCGGCCAGACTGCCGACCGCAGCCGCGGGACTGCTGGCGGCATTAAACCCCGTGGCGTTATCGAACAGCACACCCAGCGACTGCTGCACCATCCCGTCCGGCGTCGTCGCGCCCGCCGCCAGATAGTTGTCCCCGCCATTGCCAAGACTGTTGAGCGACAGCGACCCGCCCGAGCGGCCGCCGAAATAGCCCAGGGTGCCGGTCGAGACGACGGTGGAGGTGACGCCGTTAAGGGTGAAACTGACAGAGATGGCCCCGGCACCGAAATCCCCGAAGCAGGCGCCGCCCGACGCGCACAGCGCAATCAGCGGAAGCGGATCGATGGTCACCGAACCGTCGATGATCTGGCCGGCGAGGTTGGCGTCGTAACCCTCGTGAAAAATATCCGCCGCGTCGATGTTGTTCACGGTACCAATACGTGCGGCGAACTGAACGACGATGGGGGCGGCGTGCGATCCGGCGGCAGACGCCAGGGTGATCGCGGCCAGCAGCACAACAAAGCGGATTTTCGCGAACAACACCGGCAAAGCCCTTTCCATGGAGGAACGGGAGACGAACAGCAAGTGCCATGCCAGATGGTTCTATCGTTTTATTTCAGTGCATTAATGCTGCATACAGTCGAATTCCGTAAAGAACGCCGACGGATTGGCCGTTAACGGTTAGTTAAGACGTCCGGGCTACGGTTGCCGCGTTGTCATCGAGGTGCCGATTGCCCCACGAACCGAACAGACGCGGCCGCCGGACATGATGTTTCACAGCATCGCGTTCATTCTCGGCTTCATGCCGGTCTGTATTGGCGGTTTCTTCGCCGCTGGAGGGCTGGCGGGGGGCGCCTGGCCGCTGCGGTGGCTGATCGCGGCCAATCTGGTGTTCTACGCCTGGTGGGATCCGGCACAGACCCCGATCCTGATCGCCTCGGTCGCCGGGAACTATGCGATCGGGTGCAAACTGGGCCGCGGCGGTGCCACGCGCCGGTGGCTGATGGCCGGGGTGCTGGCTAATCTGCTGCTGCTGGGCTGGTTCAAATATGCCAATTTCTTCCTGCACATCGTCCTCCCCGATGCCGGCGCCGTGACTGTCGCACTGCCGCTGGGCATCAGCTTCTTCACCTTTCAGCAAATCATGTTCCTGGTGGACAGCGCCCGGGCGGGCACTCCGCCGCCGGCATTCGGCCACTATGCGGCCTTCGTGACGTTTTTTCCCCATCTGATCGCCGGCCCGATCGTCCGCCCGGGGGAAATCATCCCCCAGCTTTCCGTCCCCGGGCTTGCCCGTCCCAACAGCGCCAACCTGACAGAGGGGCTGCACATCTTTCTGCTGGGTCTGGCCAAAAAGCTGGTGCTGGCCGACATGTTCGCCGGGTTCGCCGATGTGGGGTTCAATGCCGCGAGCCACGGCGCCGCGCTGTCGTTCTTCGAGGCGTGGTACGCCACATTGTCGTTCGGGCTGCAGATTTACTTCGATTTCTCCGGCTATTCCGACATGGCGACCGGTCTGGCCCGGATGCTGAACGTCCGGTTCCCGCTGAATTTCGACAGCCCCTACCGGGCCCGCGACATCGCCGACTTCTGGCGCCGTTGGCACATCACCTTGGGCGCCTTCCTGCGCGACTATCTGTATATTCCGCTGGGCGGCAACCGCCGCCACGAGGCGGCAAATCTGATGGCCACGATGCTGCTGGCCGGACTTTGGCACGGCGCGGCGTGGACGTTCGTCGCCTGGGGAGCGCTGCACGGCCTGTATCTGCTGGTTCACCGCCACTACCGCCGGCTGTTTCCGCCCCTGCCCCGGTTCGCCGGCCAGGCGCTGACATTGTTCGCGGTCACCGTCGCCTGGGTACCGTTTCGCGCCGGTTCGCTGCACGACACGCTGGGCGTGCTGGGCGGCATGGCCGGATTCAACGGCATCGCGGTGCCGCGCATGATCGCCGCGGCCGTCCCGGCGTTGGCATTCGTCGCCCATCCGGTCGCCGTGCTACCGTTCCTGGGCGACGGGCGCACGCTGAGTTTCCCCGAAATCTCCGCCTGCCTGCTGCTGGGATGGCTGATCGTGCTGGCCCTGCCCAACATCTACCGCACCGGGCAAACCGGCCGCCACTGGGCGCTGACCGCCAGTTTCGCGTTGTCGATGCAGGCGCTGTTCTTCGCGCCGCATGTGGCGCCGTTTCTGTATTTCCAGTTCTGATGCGCCGCCTGCTGCTAAGCTGCGCGCTGTCGCTGCTGGTCTATGCCGGCGCCTTCTCCTGCCTGCTCGACCGGCCGCTGACCCTGGGGGTGCTACAGGCCCGGATCGAGGCGAACCTGACCCTGGGCCGCGCCATTCAGACGCCCAAGCTGGTGATCCTGGCGGGGTCGAACGGCCCCTACTCCCACCGCTGCGAAACCATTCAGCCGTTGATCGGGCGTCCCTGCATCAACGCCGGCGTCGCGGTGGGCGTTGGCCTGGACTACCTGTTCACCCGCTGGAAACCGGAATTGCACCCGGGCGACATCGTCTATCTGCCGCTGGAGGAAGCCCAGTACGTCCGGTCCCGCCTGACCAGCGACCTTGGTCCGGACGCCGCGATCATGCTGCGGCACGATCGGACCACGCTGCTGGCGATGCCGCCGCGGCGGCAGATCGCCGCCTTGTTCTCCGGCGACCTGCGCGGCGCGATCATGAGCGCGATCGAAACAGCCCTGGTCAGCGACGATTTCAACGACCCGCGCGCGGCGGCATCCGGCGGCTTCAACGCGCTGGGGGACCGCATCGGCCATACGGCGCGGCTGGCCGCGGGCAACCTGCCGGCCCTGGCGGCGATGGTGCCATTTCATCCGACCGCCGGCGAGATTGCCGCGGGCTATGGCACGCGGGTTGTCGGCGGGTTCATCCGTTGGGCCAGCCTGCACGGGGTGCGGGTGATCGGCGGGCTGCCGGTCGGCTTTATCGATTCCCCCATCGGGGCGGAGGAAAAAGCCGCGATCGAGGCGGTGTTCCGAGACCGGGGGGTGCCGTTCCTGGAAACCGCGGGCGGCGGGCGCTTTCCAAGGTCGGCGTTTTTCGACACCCCCGACCACCTGAACGAGACGTTCCAGATCGAAAACTCCCGCGCCGTCGCGCGCGGACTGAAGGCGCTTGGTCCGGGCGGCGCAACAAGCCAGCCGCTCGGCGGAAGCCACCAGCCTTTCACCGTCATGGCGGGCGGTGCCGATCCGGGGAAAGGCGTGGATGGCGGGCGGCGGCCCCATGACGGTATCCATCGGCCGTGAGTCCATTGGACCGGTTATTGCGACGCAGTCCCTTATTGACCGGAAACTGGCACAGTCGCGGTGATAGGGCAGCTATGCTGCTGCTTGTCCTCGCAGCGTGCCCGCGCCAAGGCCACAGCGTCGCGCGGGGAATTGGCACAGGCTACGTTGCACACCGACAGGTTGCCCGACATCCAGCACGCGACCCCAATATCCGACGCGGTGTCCGATGCGCAGCGCGCGGCGTTCTCCGCGGTGTTATGAATGTCGGGCTGGCGTTCGAACCCTCGGCTCATATCGGCGAAAACGCAGAATTTCGCCTCGGCCGACCGGGACAGACAGGTATCCAGGGCCTGCAAGCCAACGCGGGGCGGCACGGTTTTCGGACATGGCATACGGTTATGGACCGGGGTGTCGGTTTCCGCCGGGTCGATGCGCATGCGCGATGCATACAGGTCATTGTTGGCCAGATCGGCGATCATGTAGGTGACCGTACACTTGATCGGTGCGTTGCTGTCGGCGATGACGGGCGGCTGATCCAACGGCAGGTCGAACGACAACGGGCCGGCATGGGCGTTCGCAAACAAGGCTGTCGCGGCCAGCACCGCGGCCGCGATGACCCGGATCGGAGGGCGCATCGTCAATTCGTCCCCTGCCGCCAGCGGATCGGGGTCAGGTAGCCAGCGGTCGCATCGGTGATATCCACCACCTGCGTCTTTCCGACGTGGTATCGGACGCTGAGGGCGACGTTCCGCGCCATCGGAACGAAGCGGGCGAAAATCTGCTCCGCCGCCGGGTTCGTATCGGTGCAGGTCTTGTCGGGGATCAGACGGTAGGACAGGCGAAAAAAGCCCTCCGGCCGGAACAGGAACACCAGATAGCTGCCGGTCCCGGTGCAGGCAGTCAGCCCCATTCGCAACGGACCCGCGGCATCGACCGGAACGCCGAAATAGCGAACCTCGCCCGGATACTCGTTGGCCAGGGTCAGGGCATTCCATGACATGCCGGGATACGGTTCCGGCAGTTTCGCATTCAAATCGGCCGGCGACATGCCGAACATGATACCGCCGGTCAGATTGGCGAAATCGGCCGCGGTCTGGCTGATCGCGGGACGGGAGCGCAGCAGATCGCTGTCCCACTGGACCGGCGCCGGGAAAAACACCGGCCTGGTCTGTTGGGGGGGCGCGCCGGGCGGCTGGGCGCAGGCCTGTCCAGCCCCCAGCAACAGCAGCAGGGCAATGCGGCGCGGACCCATCGTCGTTTTCCTTGGCAAGCAGGCGGGCGCCAGTCTAGCCGCCGCCGATGGCGGGGGGAAGTATTCCATCGGCGGATGCACCGGATCGCGCATTGAAACATAACGCGCGCGACCGCATATGGGCCGGCGCAAGGAGACTATCCATGGAAGACACTGTTTTAGAGCACCACTCATTTGGCGCCGAGGTCGGCCGCCTGCTGGATCTGGTCGTACACTCGCTGTATTCCGAGCGGGAGATTTTCCTGCGGGAACTGGTGGCGAACGCGGCCGATGCGGTGGACCGCCGCCGGTTCGAGGCGCTGACAGATTCCAATCTGGCCCCGCCGCCTGACGCCAAGATCAGGATCGTGCCCGACAAAGACGCCAGCACGCTGCTGATTTCCGACGACGGGATCGGCATGACGCGTCAGGAATTGATCGACAACCTGGGCACCATCGCCCGCTCCGGCACCCGGGCTTTCACGCAGAATCTGGCGAACGCGAAGCCGGAGGACCGCCCGAGCCTGATCGGGCAGTTCGGGGTTGGGTTCTACTCGGCGTTCATGGTCGCGGATCGGGTCGAGGTCACGTCGCGCAAGGCCGGCGCTGAGGAGGCGTTCACCTGGGCGTCGGAAGGCGCGGGGCAATTCACCCTGGCCCATGCGACGCGGGAGCAGCCCGGCACCGACATCGTGCTGCATATGAAGCCGGATGCGTCCGAATACCTGGAGCCGATGCGGCTGGAGACGGTGATCCGCAAATGGGCGGACCACATCACCCTGCCGATCACCGTGGCGCGGGACGGCAAGGACCAGCCGGCCAACGAGGGCACCGCGCTGTGGCGCAAGGCCAAATCCGAAACGACAGAACAATCCTATAAGGAGTTCTATCGTCACCTGGGTCACTACTTCGACGAACCCTGGGCCACCCTGCATTGGAAGGCCGAGGGTACGCTGGAATATTTCTGCCTGCTGTTCATTCCGGGCATGAAGCCGTTCGACGTGGTGGACAATGATCGCGACGCGCATGTGCGCCTGCATGTCCGGCGCATGTTCATCACCGACAAGGCCGACCTGCTGCCGCACTGGCTGCGGTTCGTCAGCGGCGTGGTCGATACCGAAGACCTGCCGCTGAACGTCTCGCGGGAGATGCTGCAAACCACCCCGGTACTGGCGCGCATCCGCAAGGCGCTGATCGGGCGTGTCCTGACGGAACTGAAAAACCGCGCCAAGGAGACGGAGGATTACAACAAATTCTATGAGAATTTCGGCCCGATCCTGAAGGAAGGCGTTTGGGAGGACTCCGAACACCGCGCGGAAATCGCCCCGCTGCTGCGCTTCCGCTCGTCCGCACAGGACGGCTGGACCTCGCTGGCCGACTACGTTGGCCGGATGCAGGAAGGCCAGGATACGA
>JAKBCJ010000176.1 GCA_021807975.1 Pseudomonadota bacterium
ATCACCTCCGCCGCGGTGACGTGCGAGTGGAAAGACAACCGCATCAACATCATCGACACGCCGGGGCATATCGACTTCAACATCGAGGTCAATCGCAGCCTTCGCGTGCTGGACGGTGCGATTTTCATCATCGAGGGCGTGGCCGGCGTCCAGCCGCAGTCTGAGACCAACTGGCGTCTGGCCGACCGCTATAACGTGCCGCGGATCATCTTCATCAACAAGCTGGACCGGACCGGTGCCGACTTCTACCGCGCGTTCGACACGCTGAAGGAGAAGCTGGACATCGTCGCGCTGCCGCTGCAACTGCCGATCGGCACGGAAGAGAATTTTCTGGGCGTGGTCGATCTGGTGGAGATGAAGGCGATCGTCTGGGAAGGCGGGGAACTGGGCGCGAAGTACCATTACGAGGACATTCCCGCCGACATGGCGGAGTCGGTCGCGAAGTACCGCGAGGAACTGCTGGATACCGCGTTGTCGGTCGATACGACGGCGATGGAAGAGTATTTCGAAAAGGGCGACGTCGAGATCGAGACGTTGAAGAAGTGCATCAAGCGCGGCACGATCGACGGCACGTTCCGTCCGGTGCTGTGCGGCACCGCGTTCAAGAACAAGGGCGTGCAGCCGCTGCTGGATGCGGTTATCGATTACCTGCCGTCGCCGATCGACGTGCCGGGCATCGCGGTCGCGGCCGAGGAAGGGGAAGAGGACGGTCTGGAGCCGGAACAGCTCCGGGAATTGCAAGCCAAGCGCCGCCGCATCCCCGCCGACCCGAAGGCGCCGTTCGCTGGCCTGGCGTTTAAGATCATCAACGACAAATACGGCACCCTGACCTTCGTGCGCGTCTATGCCGGCACGCTGAAGCAGGGCGACATGGTGCAGAACACCACGAAGGGCCATCGCGAGCGTATCGGCCGGATGTTCCAGATGCACGCCGACAAGCGTGCGGAAATCAAGGAAGTGGAAGCCGGCGACATCGCCGCTTTCGTTGGCCTGAAGGACACCGGCACGGGCGACACGCTGGCGTCTAACGACGATCCGGTGATCTTGGAGCGTATGGCATTCCCGGTTCCGGTTATCGACATTTCGGTCGAGCCGCGCACCAAGGAAGCCGTCGAGAAAATGACGCTGGGCCTGCAAAAGCTGGCTGGCGAAGATCCCAGCCTGCGCCTGCGCACTGACCAGGAAACCGGCCAGACCATCCTGTCCGGCATGGGCGAGCTGCATCTGGAAATCATCATCGACCGTCTTCGCCGCGAATATGGCGTCGATTGCAATATCGGCGCGCCGCAGGTGGCGTACCGCGAGACGATTTCCAAGGCGCATACCGAAACCTATACCCACAAAAAGCAGTCCGGCGGGTCGGGCCAGTACGCCGAAGTCAAGATCATCTTCGAGCCGCTGGAGCGGAACACCGGCGTGCAGTTCGAAAACAAGGTCGTCGGCGGGGCGGTGCCGAAGGAATACATCCCGGCCGTCGAAAAGGGCATCAAGGTGCAGGCCGATACCGGCGTGCTGGCCGGGTTCCCGACCGTCGATTTCCGCTACACGCTGGTGGACGGCAAGTACCACGACGTCGACTCGTCCGCCCTGGCGTTCGAAATCGCGGCGAAGGCTTGCTTCCGCGAAGGCATGAAAAGCGCCGGGCCGATCATCCTGGAGCCGATCATGGACGTGGAGGTCACCACCCCGAACGACCATGTCGGTGACGTGGTGGGCGATTTGAACCGGCGCCGTGGCATGATTCAGAACCAGGAGAGCTCCGGCTCCACGGTGATCGTGCGGGCACATGTGCCGCTGAAGGAAATGTTCGGCTACATCTCCCATCTGCGGTCGATGACCAAGGGGCGCGCTTCGTTTACGATGCAGTTCCATCACTACGATCCGGTGCCGCGCAACGTGGCCGACGAGATCATGAAGAAAAGCGCCTGAACCGAAACCCGGTCCCGGGCTGAGTTTGGCAAGGCGCGGGCAGATTATTCTGCCCGCGCCCTTTCTTTAAGACCCGTTATCAGGACGGTTCCATTTGCGACGACGCCGCGCCCGATCGATATATTCAACGGACAGGACTGCGGGGCTTTTCCGGTCGGCGTTCGATTTCCCGGGCCGGTTCGCCGGATCTGAAGGAGGCTTACGCCGGGATCGGGCAGTCGGCCGCTGCCTATGCTAAAGCCAGGGCATCCGCTGCCCCGGATTCGGGCGCGAAACGTTACCCGCTGCGGCGCCGGTAAGCAGCCGGCCGCTTTCCGTTTCGGGGTTCATTGGACGGCATCTGCATCGGCTTATATTTTTTTTCTGGGTAATACATATAATTGCAAAAAATAACTGAAATTACCGGAACTATGCTATATATTATATAGTATATATTTACACGATACGATTTCGATACAGAAGGGCGGGTCCGTGACTGTAGCCTGATCGCCGCTGCCTGTGTTAGCCTGTCCTTTGAATATGTCCGCCATCGAGCATCGTTTAGATCCTCGAAGTCCCAAAGCCAGGAGCCTTACATGTGGATTGTCCGGGTCGCGCTCGACCGGCCCTACACCTTCGTCGTACTGGCGCTGTTGATCCTCATCCTCAGCCCGCTGGTCATCCTGGCGACGCCAACGGATATTTTTCCCAATATCAACATCCCCGTCGTCGCGGTGGTCTGGAATTACAACGGCCTCAATCCGACGGAAATGGAAGGCCGGATCACGACAAATTACGAACGCGCGCTGACCACGCTCGTGGACAATATTCAGCATATCGAATCGACCAGTTTCAACGGCATCGCGCTTGTCAAAATCTTCCTGCAACCGAACGCGAGCCTCGACACCGCCAACGCGCAGGTCACCGCTGCCTCGCAACTTCTGGTGCGCCAGATGCCGCAGGGGACAGAGCCGCCGGAAATTCTCAATTTCAGTGCATCGAGCGTCCCGATCCTGCAGCTTGGCCTGTCCGGCGCCGGAATGTCGGAGCAGGAGCTTAACGATATCGGATTGAACTTTCTGCGCACCCAGCTGGTCACCGTTCCGGGCGCCGTGGTGCCGTATCCGTATGGCGGAAAGCAGCGCGAGACGATCGTCAATTTCAATCCCGCGCGCCTGCAGGCGAAGGGGATGTCGCCTGCCGACGTGCTAACCGCGATATCGAAACAATATCTTGTCCTGCCGTCGGGCACGGCGAAGATCTCGCAGTTCGAATACGACGTGCATATCAACGGAACCCCGGAGACCATAGAAGGACTCAACAACCTGCCGATCAAGTCGGTCGGCAATGCCACGATCTACCTGCGCGATGTCGCCACCGTCAGCGCTGGATTTTCACCGCAGACCAATATCGTGCGGCAGAACGGGCGGCGCGGCGTGCTCGTCAGCATCATCAAGGCCGGCACCGCGTCCACGATCAGCGTGGTGAACGGCATTCGCGACATGCTTCCGAGCGTCGAGCAGACGTTGCCATCGCAACTGCGGATCGAACCGATCGCCGATCAGTCGATTTTCGTGAAGGCGGCGGTCGCGAGTGTGATCCGCGAAGCGGTTATCGCCGCGGCGCTGACCGCGATGATGATCCTGCTCTTTCTTGGCAGTTGGCGCAGCACCGTCATCATCGCGGTTTCCATTCCGCTGTCGATTCTCAGTTCGATCATGGTACTCAGCTTTATTGGGCAGACGATCAACATCATGACCCTGGGCGGGCTCGCGCTGGCGGTTGGTATTCTGGTCGATGACGCCACGGTTACGATCGAAAACATGGAGCGCTACCTGGAGGAAGGCCAGGGCCTGCGCCATGCCATCCTCAGCGGGGCCTCGCAGATCGCGGTTCCGGCCCTGGTCTCCACATTATGTATTTGTATCGTGTTCGTGCCGATGTTCCTGCTTGGCGGCGTGGCACGCTACCTGTTCGTGCCGCTGGCCGAGGCGGTGGTGTTTGCCATGCTGGCCTCTTACGTGCTCTCGCGCACCCTGGTGCCGACAATGGCGCTGTACCTGTTGAAGGCCAAACATCATGATGCGGAACAGAGCCGCAATCCGTTCGTCTGGTTCCAGCGCGGTTTCGAAAAGCAGTTCGAACGTTTCCGTTTCGGCTATCGCGATGCACTGGTCGTCCTGGTTCGCCGCCGAACCGTGCTGGTTCCATGCTTTCTGGTCGCCTGCGTCTCTGTCTTCGCGCTGATACCCTGGCTGGGACAGGACTTTTTCCCGAGTACCGACAGCGGTCAGTTTATCCTGCACATGCGGGCCAAAACCGGAACGCGTATCGAGGAGACTGCCCGTCTGGCCGATCTTGTGGAGACGGAGATCCGTAAGATCATCCCGCGCCGCGACATGGGCACGATTTTCGACAATATCGGGCTGCCCTACAGCGGCATGAACCTGACCCATGAAACCTCGGGCGTGATCGGCGCGGCCGACGCCGACATCATGGTCTCGCTCAAGCCAGACCACCAGCCGACGGCGGACTACGTCAAGACGATCCGCCGCAGCCTTGCCGGGTCGTTTCCGGGTGTCACGTTCTACACGCTGCCGGCCGACATGATTACCCAAATTCTAAATTTCGGGCTGCCGTCGCCAATCGATATCCAGATCAACGGCGCTGACATCGATGCCAATCATGCCGTCGCGGATCGCATCCTGGATCAGATACGCTCTGTTCCCGGAATCGTCGATGCACGCATCCAGCAGAAGTTCGACTACCCGGTGTTCCAGGTGAACGTGGACCGCACAAAGGCGCAGCAGAACGGACTGGCCGAGAGCGACGTGGCAAGCACCGTACTTGACACACTTAGCGGCAGTTTCCAAACCGCACCGATGTTCTTCCTGAACCGTCGCAACGGCGTCAACTACAGCTTCGCCGCGCAGGCGCCGCAATACGATATTCAGTCGCTGCAGGATCTGCAGAATCTGCCCGTGACCGGACCGGCCGCACGAACGCCGGCTATCCTGGACGATGTCGCAACCATCGCGCGGTCGCAGGAAATGGCGGCGGTCGATCACTACAACATCCGCCGTGTGGTCGATGTTTACGCCAATGTGCAGGGACGCGATCTCGGCGCCGTCGGCCGCGAGGTCGCCCGTATCGTCGATGCCAACCGCCACCTGCTGCCCCGCGGCAGTTTCGTCAGTATCAGGGGACAGGTCGAAACGATGCAGGGCGCCTATATGGACCTGCTGGAGGGCCTGGGCTTTTCTATTTTGTTTGTTTATCTGTTGATTGTCATCAATTTTCAGTCGTGGTTGGATCCCTTCATCATCATCACGGCGCTGCCAGCGGCGCTGGCCGGGATCATACTGTTTCTGTTCTTCACCGGGACGACGCTCAGCGTGCCGGCGCTGATGGGGGCCATCATGTGCATGGGCGTCGCAACGGCCAACAGTATTCTCGTGGTCTCGTTTGCCCGCGAACGGCTGGCCCGGCATGGCGACCCGGTACGCGCGTCGATCGAAGCGGGTTTCACCCGGTTCCGGCCGGTGCTGATGACCGCACTGGCAATGATCATCGGCATGGTGCCAATGGCCCTTGGCTTCGGCGAAGGCGGCGAGCAAAACGCTCCGCTCGGGCGCGCGGTTATCGGCGGATTGACACTGGCGACCATTGCGACGCTGGGTCTTGTTCCCTTAGTGTTTTCCCTGCTGCACACCAAGCGGGGCGCTGCCAAGCCGCCCGGACCCGCCGCGGCGTCGGCAAATCCAAATCACGCGGCATGAGGAGTTCGATGCCATGCTTGAAACACCGGAACCGGCGGCGCTGGAAGCAGGGGATCTGGCGATGCGCGAGATTGAAACACCGGTAAAGCCGGCCAAGCCGGCGCACCGTCCCAAACACGGCAAGGCCGCCCTGCTGGCGGTCATTGGTGTGGCCGGGCTGCTTGGCTTCGGCATTTACAACGGCATCCACCGCCGAACCGAGGCAGCGGCCACGCTGGCCGACGATACGAGCGAGGATGCCGTGTCGGTCGTTGACGTCATGCATCCGGTCAAAGATGCGGCCGACCTGACATTGGTATTGCCCGGCCAGACCATGGCATTCACCGACGCGCCGATTTATGCCCGTACCAACGGCTATCTGAGGCGTTGGTACTTCGACATTGGCGCCCGTGTCCGCAAGGGCCAGTTGCTCGCGGAAATCGAGACCCCCGAACTGGACCAGCAACTTCGCCAGGCGCGGGCCGATCTGGCAACGGCGCTGGCAAACACCAAACTCGCGGCGATCACCGCTCAGCGAACCGCGACCCTGCTCAAGACACAGTCGGTATCGACACAGGAACGCGACAATGCGGCCGGCGCCTATTCCGCCGGTCAGGCAACCGTCGCCTCCCGCGAGGCCGAAGTCGCCCGGCTGGCGGAACTACAGTCCTATGAAAAGGTTTATGCGCCGTTCGACGGCGTGATCACCGCCCGCAACACCGATGTCGGCCACCTGATCAATGCCGGTGCCGGCGGGGCTGCCGCCGAACTGTTTCATATGGCGGCGACCGACACGCTGCGTAACTACGTCGCGGTGCCCGAGGCTTACTCGCCGTCGATCCATGTCGGTGCGACGCCGGCCATTACCCTCGACGAATACCCTGGCGAAACGTTCAAGGGTACGCTGGTGCGGACCGACAACGCGATCGACCGGGCGTCGCGAACCCTGCTGGTGGAGGTCGATATCGACAATACCGATGGGAAACTGCTTCCCGGCGCCTATACGCTTGTCCACTTTACCTTGCCGGGACGGAAGGAAACGGTAACGATCCCGTCCAATACCCTGTTGTTTCGTCAGGAAGGATTGCGTGTCGGCGTGGTGCGGAACGGGAAGGCGGAACTGATGCCGATCACCGTCGGGCGTGACTACGGCGACAGGGTGGAGGTACTGTCCGGCCTGAGCCAGTCGGACCAGGTGATCGTCAATCCTTCTGATTCCTTGATCAGCGGCACCGCGGTTCGCGTGAACACCCCCAAGCCGGGTGGAGCTGGCTGATGCGTCTGGTTTGCCGGTACGCCGGGACAATCGTTGGATTGCTGTTGACGGGTTGCAGTGTCGGGCCGGACTACAAGACACCCTCGGTTCCCATGTCCGCCAGCTTCAAGGAAGCCGTGCCTGCCGATTATAAGACCGCCGGCCAGTGGCAGCCGGCCCGCCCCGATGACCGGGCGGTGAAGGGAAAATGGTGGGAGATTTTCGGCGATCCCGAGCTGAACCGGCTGGAAGATGCGCTGACCGATGCGAACCAGACGCTGAAAGAAAGCGAGGCACGCTTCCGCCAGGCTCGGGCAATGATCCGCTATCAGCGTGCCGCGGAGTTTCCCGCTGTTTCGGTGGGCGCCAGTGCCGCCTCGATACAGGATTCCGGCAGAGGGCCCTATTTCCTCATCCCCAATCCGCAGCCCCAGGGCCAGTTGGAACTGCCGTTCGACCTGAACTACGAAATCGACGTGTGGGGACGTATCCGTCGCACAGTCGAGGCGGCGCGCGAGGAAGCGCAGGCCTCTGCCGCCGACCTGGAAACCGTCAGTCTGAGCCTGCATGCCGAACTGGCCTTGGATTATATCGAGTTGCGGAGCGCGGATTCCCAGGAGCGTCTGCTGAGCGACACGGTGAAGGCCTACACCGATGCGGTGCGGCTGACTCAGAACCGTCAGGTGGGCGGTTACGCACCGATATCGGATGTGGAACAGGCGGAGACGCAACTGGCCACGACGCGCGTGCAGCAAACCGATATCGGCGTGATTCGGACCCAGTATGAGCATGCGATCGCCGTGCTGATGGGCGAGCCGCCGGCCGCACTCACCCTGGCGCCGGCGCCGCTGAACCTGGTCCCGCCACGGGTCCCATCCGGTATCCCCTCGGCGCTGCTGCAACGGCGGCCCGACATTGCTGCCGCCGAACGTCGCGTGGCCGCGGCAAATGAGCAGATCGGCATTGCGCAGGCGGCGTTCTACCCCACGCTGAGCCTGGGTGCGCTGGCTGGCTTCGAAGGCAACAGCGGGGCAGCCTGGTTCGGTTGGCCGAGTCTGTTCTGGGCGGTCGGCACGTCGCTGTCGCAGCCGCTGTTCGACGGCGGCCGAATTCGCGCGCAGTCCGACGCGACCCGCGCGGCATACGATGCCTATGTCGCCACCTACCGGCAGACCACGCTGACCGCGTTCCAGCAAGTGGAGGACAATCTCGCCGCGCTGCGGATACTCGACGCCGAGGCACAGCAGCAAAGTCAGGCGGTCGATGCCGCCTCGCGGTCGTTGCGGACTTTTACCAATCGCTATGTCGGGGGCGAGGATGCTTATCTGCAGGTGATCACCGCGCAGACCGCCTTGCTGTTGAATCAGCGCAACAATGTCGATATCGAACGCCGCCGCATGGAGGCCGATCTTCGGCTGATCAAGGCACTGGGCGGCGGCTGGGACGTCAGCCAGCTTCCGGAACTCGATACTGGCGGGATTCCGCGCGGGGCCATCGTTCCGCTCGCCCAATAAGACGCGGGGCGTGCCGGCTGCTGTCAGGGCAGCAGCCGCACCGGTTCTTTGATGCGCGACAGAAACGCCATATGTGCGGCCAGTCCGGTCTTGGTCGGGACCATAGGCGGCAGGCGTTGCAGCACTTTCTCGCCGCCGGTTTCGAGCGACCTGAACCGCCGCCGCGGCATCGCCCCAAACCAGAAGATATCTGGCTCGGCGGTCATCGTGCGGCGGGTCGGGCGCGGCCGTGTCCGCCGCCCCGAGCTTTTCCTTGTTGCAATCAACTGATTGCGCTAATCGGCTACGGTCTGCATTGGGTGAGAATCTATGTTATTCAAACGGAAATTTATCCTTGCCGCAATGTCAGCAGCGGTGTTCCTCGCAACCGCCCCTACCTATGCGGCACCGATTCCCGGCGGTCCCGCGGGTGAAGCCTTTTACGTTCCGCCCAAACCCTTGCCAG
>JAKBCJ010000177.1 GCA_021807975.1 Pseudomonadota bacterium
TGACCATATCCAGTTGCCGTTGCGCCATCATCGCCAGCATGCCCGGCGCGGCGGCGGCATCGTAGGTGTCGTCGCCGTCCACCAGAACGTACAGGTCGGCATCGATATCGGCGAACATGCGCCGGACGACATGGCCCTTGCCCTGCAACCGCTCCCGCCGCACCACCGCGCCCGCCGCGCGGGCTTGCAGGACGGTGCCGTCGGTGGAGTTGTTGTCATAGACATAAACGATCGCTTCGGGCAGGGCATCGTGAAAGTCCGACACCACCTTGCCGATGGCCGCTTCTTCATTGTGGCAAGGGATCAAAACCGCCACGCGCGGCTGGTTGGCCGGCAAACCCAGTTGTTCGTCGATCGGGCGCCTGGCCGGCGGGGTGTGGTCCAGGATATCGAGCGCCGGCCGTTCCAGGATTTCCGCCATTGTCCGCTGTCCCATTCAATAGGCGTTGGGCATGCGCAGCACCGTCAGAATGGTGCGGCAGACGATCGTCAGGTCGAGCCAGGCTGTCCTGGCCGCGATGTATTCCAGGTCGCTGTCGATACGGCGCAGTAACTTATCCTCGGTGTCGGTTTCGCCGCGCCAGCCGCGGATCTGGGCCAGCCCGGTCATCCCCGGCTTGACCCGGTGACGCGCCGCGTAACGATGGCTGACAGCCTCGAACGGCCGGCCTGCCGCGCAGGTGTTGGGGGCATGCGGGCGTGGGCCGACCAGCGACATCGACCCCGCCAGCACGTTGAACAGTTGCGGCAGCTCATCAAACGACGTGCGGCGCAGCCATGCCCCCGCCCACGTGACCCGCGGATCCCGCCGTGTTGCCTGCGGACACGTATTCGGCGGGACGGGCGCATCGCGCATGGTGCGGAACTTCAGCATGATGAAGCGCTGGCCGTTCAGTCCGATGCGTTCCTGCCGGAACAGGGCCGGCCCCGGGCTGGTCAGCCGGATGGCAGCGGCGATCAGCAGCATCGGCACCGCCGCCAGGATCAGGAAGATCGCGCCCAGCACGATATCCATCCATCTCTTGGCGATCTCGTCCTGCTGGCGGAACGAGACGAGGCGCAAGGACATCCCGGTGCTGCCGGGGGCGAAACTGCCGATAGGGCCGGGGGGAAAAGCGGACATGAGGGCTGCATCTGCTGGTTGCGATGCGGCACCTTCACGGTCGAAAGGTTAGCGGCTGGTTAACGCCACACGCGGTCGTACGGACCTTGCATCATTTTTCCTCGGGCAGCGCTCAACAGCGGAACACACAACGAACCCGTGGCTAGCGAAACACCAGACGCCGCGACAGGCTGAAGTTGACGAACATCCCGGCGACGGCCCCGGCCGCTGTGGCGATCACCGGCTGGTCTGCCGCCGCCGCGACGAACGTCACCAGAATCGCATAGGTTCCCCGGTTCAGCACGAAGCCCACCAGATTGGCCAGCATGAACATCGCCCATTGCCGGTGGGCTGGGCCGGTTCCTTGACCCCGGAACGTCCACAAGCGATTCAGCAGCCAGTTGCCTGTCGCCGCGCCGATATACGCGACCGCACCCGCGCCGTACAGCCCAAGCTGGTGCCGCAGGCCATAGACAATGCCGGTGTCGATCACGAACCCCGCAACGCCGACCGTGCCGAAGCGAACGAACTGGGCCAGCACAAGAAGCCGGTGCGGCGTGGCGAACCGCCGCAGCGGCGGCGGCAGCAGGCGAAGGAGCATGGTTTGCATTGGCCACTTGCCTACGCGAGCCGTCGCTGCGCCGCAAGCACACCCCGAAGTCGGTTTACGGGCCGCCGCGCAGCGATTTACTCTGCCGGCGGAATGGCATTCCGCCGTCCGTTGCCGATCTGCATGGAGGCTGCGATGTCCGGGGCCAACACTCTGCCGTCGGATGCCGGCATCGCCGATGTCCGGGGGATTGATCCAAGGCATTTGATCTGGGCGGCTGTCGCACTGATCGCGATGGTCATAGTGATCCAGAGCGACAATCTTTGGACGCTGAACTTCATGCATGTGATGTGCGGTGTGCTGTGGACCGGGATCGACCTGTTCATGGGCTTCGTTGTCGGCCCGATCATGCGCCGCCTGCCACCGCAAGCCCGGCGTGCCGTGATCCTGCGGCTGATGCCCAAGATGCTGTTCCTGCTGCCCACACTGTCCATCATAACCGGAACCACCGGCTGGTTTCACGCGCGCGCTCTGGGCTTCCTCGACTTGCCGTGGCCGCAGTACGGCTGGGTTCTGGCGGCACTGATCATCGTCGGTATCCTGACGGTGCAGGGGCTTGGCGTGCTACTGCCAACCAACCTGCTGGTGTATTTCGAGATGCGGAAGCCAATCCCCGACGGTGCGCGGATCGGGCGGCTGATGAAGCGCTATGTCTATGCCGTGGCCCTGCAAGGGGCGATGCAGGTCGCGATCATCCTGGTCATGGCTCGGTTCGTTACCGGAATTTAGACCGAGCTTGACTTGCCAGCCGGTGCCGCCACCCTGGCGCGATGATTGTCGGCACAGCAGGCCACGTTGACCACGGCAAAACCGCGTTGGTGAAGGCGCTGACCGGCGTCGATACCGATCGCCTGGCGGAGGAAAAGCGCCGCGGCATCACCATCGACCTGGGGTATGCCTATACCCCCGCGTTCGGATTCGTCGATGTGCCCGGGCATGAGCGGTTCATCCATACCATGCTGGCCGGCGCCAGCGGGATCGATACGGCGCTGCTGGCCGTCGCCCTGCCGGAAGGGATCCGTCCGCAGACCCGCGAGCATCTGCAAATCCTGACCCTGTTGGGCATCGGCCGCTGCGTCGTCGCCCTGACCAAGGCCGATCTGGCGCCGGATCGGGTGCCGGAGGTGTCCGCCGCCGTGCGCGCGCTGCTGGCGGGCACACCATTCGCCCACGCCCCGATGGTGCCGGTTTCGGCCTTCACCGGCGCCGGGCTGGAAGACCTGCGCTCGGCGCTGTCCGCTGCCGCCCCGCCGGACCGGGAGGCTTTCGGTCATGCGCGCCTGGCGGTGGATCGGGCGTTTACCCTGGCCGGGGCGGGGCTGGTCGTCACCGGCACGCTGGTGTCTGGCACCATCGCGGCGGAAGACCGGCTGGTGCTGTCGCCATCGGGGCTGGAGCTGCGCGTACGCGGCCTGCATGCTCATAACGCGCCGGCCCGACAGGCGGTGGCCGGCCAGCGGGTCGCCCTGAACATCGCCGGACCCAAACTGTCGAAGGATGCGGTAACCCGCGGCGACTGGGTGCTGCATCCCGACATCCATGCCCCGACCGCTGCGTTGGACGCCCGAATCGCCCTGTTACCGGATATCGCCCGGGCATTGCGGCAGGATACCATGGTGCATTTGCACCTCGGCGCGACCCATACGATGGCGCGGGTGTCGTTGCTGGACCGCGACAGGCTGGAACCCGGGGACGCCACGGCCGTCCGGTTGACCCTGGCCCGCCCGATCGGCGCGCTGGCCCGGGACCGCGTGGTGCTGCGCGACACCGGGGCCACCCACACCATCGGCGGCGGTATCGTGCTCGACCCGTTTCCGCCGCGCCGCGGCCGCAGGACTCCGGTTCGGCTGGCACAGTTGCGGGCGCTGGAATCCGCCGACGCCCCGGACGCGCTGCGGGGGCTGCTGGCCGTCGCGCCGGGCTGGGCGGAACGGGCGGCCTTCATGCGCGCCCGCAACATTCCCGCCGCTTCAGCAGCCGATTTGGTTGCGTCCGTCCCGGCGATCGCGGCGGGCGGGCTGATGCTGTCGCCGGCCGCGTTCGACGGGTTGCGGGACACGGTTCTGGCGACGCTGGCCCGGTATCACCGAACATCGCCGGAACTGCCGGGATTGCAGGCGGATCGGTTGCGGCTGTCGCTGCCGGACCGGCCGCCGCTCGCGGGATTCGCCGAGGTGCTGGAAGCCCTTCGCCAGCAGGAGGCTATCGCTCGGGACGGGCCTTGGTTCCGTCTGCCGGACCACCGGATCGGCCTGTCGCCGCGCGATGAGGCGTTGTGGCTTGCCGTGCGGCCGCTGTTGGCCGCCGAACGGTTTCGTCCGCCGCGCGTGCGGGATATCGCCTCGGCGCTGAGCGTGCCGGAGAATGCCGTCCGAGCGACTATGAAGCGGCTGGCGCGGATGGGGCAGTCGGTGGAAGTAGCGGCCGATCATTTCTTTCTGCGTGAAACAGCGGCCGAGATGGCCGCGATCGCGGCTCAGGCGGTGGATGCTCAGGGGCGGTTGACGGCCGCGGCGTTTCGCGACCGGTTGGACAATGGGCGCAAGGTTGCGATCCAGATACTGGAGTTTTTCGATAAGGCCGGGGTCACGGTTCGCACGGGCGATGTGCGGCGGGTGCGGACGGATCGGTTGGGGGTGTTTGGTTAGGGGGACGAAAGGCCCTTGCCCGCCCGGGGTCACGCCCGGAAAGATGCGCTGATCGACGCGCTGTTTCAGCGGTAAATTGCCGCCGGGGCGCGGATCGCGGAACTGATCCGTCCCCGGGGGGTGAGCATCTGCCCCAACCGAGGAGATCGTCCCGGACGCGCGGCGGTTTCCGGATGCCTGATGAGAATGCTTCAGACGCGATGCCGGCCCAGATAGGCCCGCTGCGATTTTACCCCGCACCGAACATCGAAACACCGCGGCGGGCCGGCGATGCATGCGCTCGGTTCGATGCGGGGGTGCGTGAAACGCGCTGACGAACGTCCACGTAAATCGAGAGCCGGCCCGCGGATGCTGCTTGACTCATAAATTCACAAGGGGGAAGCTAATTTCAGGGTACCGAAGAATGTGCCGCACGCCCGACCGTCCAAATCCATCCGCGCAAGCACGGGTTCGTCAGGATCGGAAGCAGGCTGGGAGACCGCATTCGACCGGCGCTCGGGAGGAAGTGGATGTCTGTAGCCAACAAGCTGTTCGCGGCGCCCGGGATCGAAGCCGCATCGCCGCCGAACCTGGCGACCCCGTCCGGCATCGAGGTGCCGCTGGTCGCGACCGCTGCCGACCACGACACCGTCAGCGAAGGCATGCCCGGTCAGTTCCCGTTCACCCGCGGCATTTTTGCCGACGGCTATCGCGGCCGGTTGTGGACAATGCGGCAGTACTCAGGCTTCGGAACCGCCGAGGAATCGAACCAGCGCTACAAATTCCTGCTTGCCGGCGGCCAAACCGGGCTGTCGGTGGCACTCGACCTGCCGACCCAGTGCGGCTACGACCCGACCGATCCGATGGCCCGGCCCGAGGTTGGCAAGGTGGGCGTGTCGTTGTCCAATCTGGGCGATATGGAGGTGCTGTTCGACGGTATCGACCTCGCTGGCATTTCCACCTCGTTCACCATCAATGGCACGGCGGCGATCATCTATGCGATGTATGTCGCCTGTGCCGACAAGCAGGGCGTGCCGCGCTCCAAGCTGACCGGCACCATTCAGAACGATATCCTGAAGGAATACGTCGCCCGCGGCACCTGGATCTTCCCCGTTCGCCCATCGATGCGGCTGATCGCCGATTCGATCTTATATGCCAACGACGTCACGCCGCGCTTCAACCCGATCTCGATCGCCGGCGCCCATGTGCGCGACGCCGGCTGCACCGCGGTGGAGGAAATTGCCTACACGCTGGCCAACGGCCTCGCCTACGTCGATGAACTGATCGCGCGCGGTGGCAACGTCGAGAAATTCGCCAGGCGGCTAAGCTTCTTCTTCTACGTTCACATGGATTTTTTCGAGGAAGTCTGCAAGTTCCGCTCCGCCCGCCGTCTTTGGGCCAGGCTGTTGAAGCAGCGCTATGGCGTGACCGATGAAAAGGCGCTGCTGTTCCGCTTCGGCGTGGTCTGCGGCGGCTCCTCTCTGACGGCGGCCCAGCCGTATAACAACGTGGTGCGGGTGGCGGTGGAAACCATGGCGGCCGTCATGGGCGGCGCGCAGTCGATCTTCACCGCGGCCTTCGACGAAGCCACCCAGATCCCGACGGAGTTTTCAGCCGGACTGGCACTGCGGACGCAGCAGGTCATCGCCTGCGAGAGCGGCATTTCCCGCAGCGTCGATCCGCTCGGCGGCAGCCATCTGGTGGAGTTCCTGACCGATCGGATGGAAGCCGAAATCGAGAAGGTGATGGGCGAGATCGACGGTTACGGCGGGGTAATCAAGGCAATCGAGGACGGCTGGCTGCAGGCACGCCTCGCTGAACGGGCGTTGGAACGCAAGATCGATGTGGACGAAAAGCGCACGGTCATTGTCGGTGTCAACGCCTTTCAGCAAACCGGCGAAGGTGCGGCCACCGGCGAGGTGTTCCAAATGGACCCCGAGGCTGCCCGTCGTGTGCGAGAGCGCTTCGCCGCGATGATGGACCGACGCGACAACCCGGCAGCCGAACGATCGCTGGCACGGCTGGACGCGGCGGCGGCGAACGATCGGGAGAACCTCATGCCCTATCTGGTGGATTGCTGCCATGCCTATGCCTCCGTCGGCGAAATGACCGCCTGCCTGAAAAAACGATGGGGCGATTTCCAGGAGCCGATCCGGCTATGAGCATCGCAATGCCCCCGGCCCTCAAGGGCAAGCGAATCCTGGTCGCCAAGCCGGGCCTGGACGGGCACGACATCGGCGCCAAAATAGTCGCCCTGGCGCTGCGCGATGCCGGCGCCGAGGTGATCTACACCGGCCTGCGCAAAACACCTGAGTACATCGCCCGCACGGCCGTCGATGAGGACGTGGACGCTGTTGGGCTCAGCATTCTGTCCGGCAGTCATCTCCATCTGGTGGAGGAGACGATCGCCAGCCTGAAAGCGCTGGGCGCGGAGGACATTCCGGTATTCCTCGGCGGCACCATCCCACTTGAGGACGAACCGGCGCTGCGCGCGTTGGGGGTGGCGCGCATCTTCACCAGCGAAATGACGCTGACGAGTGTGATCGCCGGGATGAAAGAGGTGCTGGGGTGAGCGGACCGCTGGCTGGCATCCGCGTTCTGGAAATCGGCCACATGCTGGCCGGACCGTACGGCGGCCTGCTGCTGGCCGATCTAGGTGCCGACGTGATCAAGATCGAGCCCGCGGCCGGCGACATCGGCCGCAGGGTCAGTCCGCATAAGATCGGCCCGCATAATACGTATTTCGCCAGCCTGAACCGCAACAAGCGCAGTGTGACAATCGATCTCGGCTCGCCGGAAGGGCAGGCCGAACTGCACGAACTCTGCCGCACCGCGCATGCGATGCTGGTGAATTTGCGCCCGTCGGCGATCGTCAAGCTCGGGCTCACCTACAACGCCCTGCGCGCGGTCAACGAGAAGCTGGTTTGCGTTGCGCTGACCGGCTTCGGCCTGGACAGCCCGCTCGCCGAACGTCCAGCGTACGACTATATCGTTCAGGCCATGACCGGGGTGATGGAACTCACCGGCGAACCGGATGCGCCGCCAACCAAGACCGGCTACTCGGCCGTCGATAACTCGGCAGGGATCATGGCGGCCCTCGGTCTGCTGGCGAAAATCGTCGAGGGCACGGGCGGACAGGTGGATGTGGCAATGTACGATGTCATGCTGTCGCAGTTGAACTATCTTGCCTCCGCCTCGTTGAATGCCGGTGAGAAGATGCGGCGTTATGCCGGATCGGCACATCCCTACATCGTGCCGGCGCAGGTGTTCCGCACCAGCGACGGCTGGCTGACGCTGTTCATCACCCATGACGCCTTCTGGGCCAAATTCTGCAAGGAGGCCGGCCAGCCCGATTGGCTGACGGATGAGCGTTTTGCCACCATGGCCGCGCGCACCGCCAATCGTGATACAGCCGTGCCGGCGATATCGGATGTGATAGCCCGGCGCACCACCGAGGATTGGGTGAGGCGATTGACCCCGGTGGGCGTGGTTGCCGCCGCTGTGGAGCCGCTGGAGACAGCACTGGGAAGCGAGCAGACAGAATGGCGCCGCATGGTCGTGGATATCCCGACCGATGGTGGGATGCTGCGCGCCGTCGGCAATCCAATCCGCATCGACGGCTGGGAATGCGAATATCGTGCGCCGCCGCTGCTCGGCGAACACGCCGATCTAATCCAGCGCCGGCACAGCACATGAACCCGCCGGACCGCCGGCGGCTGTCTCGCCTGCTCAGCCGGCTTGCTAACGCGACGGTGCCGGAGGCACTGGCGATGGTCGATGGCGACGGCGACGGCGACGGCAGCGTGTGTCGTCGTGTCGGGGTAACCGGCGCACCAGGGGCTGGCAAAAGCAGCCTGCTCGGCAAATTGGCGCCGCATCGGCTGCGCGGGGACAACGATCTTGCGATCATCGCAATCGATCCGACCAGCCCGATCAGCGGCGGCGCCATTCTCGGCGATCGCATCCGTATGCAGGATCTGGCGACCGATCCGCACATCTACATCCGATCGCTCGCCAGCCGCGGCAGCACCGACGGCCTGGCGGACAACCTGCACGACATCCTCGCCGCGATTGACCGATTCCGCTTTGCCGAAGTAGTGATCGAAACGGTCGGCGTCGGCCAGGTGGAATACGCCATCCGTGGGCTGGTGGACACGCTGGTGTTGGTGCTGACCACCGGTTCCGGCGACCAGATTCAGGCGATGAAGAGCGGTATTCTGGAAACAGCCGATATCTACGTGATCAATAAGGCGGATATGCCCGGCGCACCGCGGATGATGGCCGATCTGAATACCGTGCTGAAGCAGCGTGTGCGCGGGCCGGCGGACTGGCCGCCGGCGATCGTGCGGACCTCGATGAACGATGCCGCCAGCATCGCGCGGCTTTCGGCGGAGATCGACCGGCATCAGGCATGGATGGCGTCAGCCGGACAGCGGGTGGATTTGGCGGGCGAGCGGCGGCGGCGGCACGCCGCCAGCCTGATGGTCCGCCGTGTCGAGGAGATCATGAAGGCACTGCCCGCGGCG
>JAKBCJ010000178.1 GCA_021807975.1 Pseudomonadota bacterium
GCGCGATCGGTGACCGCGTAGCCAAAACCCCAGTTGCCGTCGATCACTGTTGTGGTCGGTGTCTCTTGCGTAATGGTCCACGGCGCTTGCGGAACGATATGGCCGGCCTTGATGCGATCGATATAGGTCGGGATCAGAATGATTCCGTGGCTGTCATGCCCAACCAGGTTCGCACCGATATTGTAACGGGCCACCACCGCCGCTTCTTCCTCCGACGCGCCGGCCGCGATCAGCAGGCCCTTGGCGATCTCTATCAGGTGTTCGGCGGTTACGTTCGGCATGGATTTTCTCCCGGGTTCTCTTGCTGGTCACGCTAACCCGGGCATGGTCCGTTGGCCAGAACGCCGAAACCGTCCTAACGTCGGCGCATGTAAGGGAGAGCGATCCATGGCAAGCAAATCAAACGTCTATGCTGGCGTGGCAGGGTATGTCGGCCGAGCGGATCAGAAGGGATCGGTGGGGGTGTTTTCGCGACAGGCGGATACCGGGCGGTGGGACCATGTCGTGAAGGACATCGAGGCCTATACGGTCAATATCCATCCGACCAACCCGCACGTGGTATTCGCGGGCACCGCCGATGGCGTGTATCGCAGCACCGACCGGGGCAAGTCTTTCCAGCGCACCAACTTCCCGGGCACCAAGCAGATCTGGTCGTTCCTGGTCGATGCCAATGATCGCAACCTGGTCTATGCCGGCGGCTCCCCGATCAGCATGTATCGCAGTGAGGATTGTGGGGAGACATGGCGCGAACTGCCCAACCCCGGGATGCCCGATCGGGCGGTGATGCCGTTCGCCTGCCGTGTGATGCGGATGGCGCAGCAGCCGGACAAGCCAGCCACGATCTTCGCGGCGCTGGAGGTCAACGGCGTGATGAAAACGACCGATGGCGGTGAAAGCTGGACCGATTGCAGCACGGACCTGATCCGTCTGGCGCAACAGCCGCACCTGAAGAGCAAGATCGTCAGCGATACCTATAACGAGGGCATGCTCGACGGTCACGCTATCGCGATCAGCCCGGCCGATCCGAACAGGGTGATCCTGGCGGTGCGCATGGGTCTGTTCGAGACCGAAGATGGCGGCAAGACCTGGCAGGATATGGAACTTGGACGGTTCTCTCCGACCACGTATGGGCGGGATATCAAGGTATCTCCGCAGGACGGCAACACGCTGTATGCGGCGCTGAGCGTGGCGGCGGCGAGCAAGGATGGCGCGATCTATCGCAGCACCGACAGGGGTGTTTCGTGGAAGCGGTTCGACAAGGTGCAGGTGCATGGCACCATCATGTCGGTCGCGCTGCATAATACCGACCCCGATCAGGTCTATATCGGCGCGCGCTACGATGGGGAGATCTATGGAACCGAGGATGGCGGTGCGACGTGGAACGCGCTGCCGCTGCCGTCCGGGGTGAAGGATATCTACTCAGTCGCGGTCGGGTAGGGAGACGCGCGGGAATAACCGCTTCGATTGCCAGACGGAGCGCGGAGGCCGTCATGGCGGGCCTGCGCCCGCCATGACGATGGGAAGCCGGTCATGTGCGGCAAGCGACTCGCTTATTCGCAGCGTCTCCCCGGCGTCAGGCTTCCGGTTGGAAGCCCAGAATACTGGCGAAACGTGCGCGATAGGCCGGCCAGACTTCGGGGTTCAGCAGCCGGGGCGGCTTCTTGCCGTCCAGAATGTCCAGCATCTGTTCCGCCGCTATCCTGGCAATATTGTGCCGGGACTGCCGGGTGATGCCGGCGGTGTGCGGGCTGACCAGGACGTTATCGAAGTGCAGCAGAGGATGATCGGACGGCGGCGGCTCGTCCTCCCATACATCCAGGCCGGCACCGGCGATTGTCTTCGCGGTCAAAGCCGCCGCCAGGGCTGCCTCATCATGGATGCCACCGCGCGCAGTGGTTATGAAATACGCGTGCGGCTGCATCGTCGCGAATTGCGCTGCGCCCATCATGCCCCGCGTCTCCGCGGTGTGCGGGCAGTTGACGGAGACATAGTCGGCGACCTTCAGCATCTCCTCCAGCGTCGCGGCCTTTTCGGCGCCCTTGGCGGTGAGTTGTTCGGCGGTCTGATACGGGTCGTAGGCAATGACGCGCATCTGGAACAGGCCCTTGCACAGTTCGGCGACGCGGGTGCCGACATGGCCCAGGCCGATAATGCCGATAGTGCGGCCCTGGATGTCGTCGCCCATGAACTCGATGCGCTTGTAAGAGGCCCCGGCACGCATCGCGTGGTTGGACTGAACGATGCGCTTGGATAACGTCAGCATCATCGCCATGACGTGTTCGGCCACACCTTCCTTGTTGCCGCCAGCCTGATTCACCACGGCGACCCCGGCGGCCGTGGCGTCGGCCAGGCTGACCGTGTCGAACCCGGCACCATTCGTGGACAGCACCAGCAAGTTCGGGCAACGGCTCAACAGCGGTGCATAGCCCTGCAGCTTCATCGCCAGTTCCTGCCGGCTGCTGCCGATCTGATAGGCATGGGCATGCGCCAGGATCGGTTCCGCCTGCGCGTCCGGGGTCTCGTTTTCCAGCTTGTCGATGTGGACGTCGGGCCGCTTGGACAGGATTTCCAGATACACGGGGGCAGCGACATTGTTCACGTAGAACACGCGCTTGGTGTTGGGCGCCATTGTTGGCCTTTCATGGGACGGTTAACGTCCGTCGGCATTACCCAAACTCGCTTCGATGGGCAAACACAGGGGAATCGTCATGAGTGTTTCCGGCAAAGTCATCCTGATCACCGGCGCCGCCCGCGGCCTCGGTTTCGAATATGCTCGGGCGCTGGGTCAGGCGGGCGCGCACATCGTAGCGGGGGATGTGTCGGACTGCGGCGACGCGGTTTCAGCGGCAGGCAACAGGGCATTCGGGGTGCATCTGGACGTCACCGACGTGGCGTCGTGCGACAGCATGGCGGAACGGGCAATGGAGACATTCGGCCGGATCGACGGGCTGGTGAACAACGCCGCGTTGTATGGCTCATTGCGCGGCGGGCGGTTCAACCTGATCGCGGAAGCCGACTGGGACGCGGCAATGGCGGTGAACGTCAAGGGCATCTGGAACTGCTGCAAAGCGGCGGTGCCGGGCATGCGCCAGTCGGGCGGCGGGTCGATCGTCAACATCGCCTCGTTGGCCGCGACCTATGGGATGCCGTTTGCGCTGCACTACACAACATCAAAGGCCGCGGTGATCGGCCTGACGCGCGGCCTGGCCCGCGAGCTGGGGCGGGATTCCATCCGCGTCAACGCCGTGGCCCCCAGCGCGGTGCTGACCGAGGGCACGGCGGAGTTCTTCGGCGACAAGATGGACCGCGGGCTGGAAGTCATCCGCACCGGCCAGTCGATCCAGCGCACGCTGGAACCGTCGGACCTCGTCGGCACGATTAGCTGGCTGCTGGGCGACGGCAGCCAGTTCGTCACCGGCCAGACGATCGCGGTGGACGGCGGAACGGTGCTGCTGTGATTGGTTACTCGCAGACCGGTTCCGATTGTCCGCTGTGGTCGCCGGCCTCTCCATCGTACTTCGGACAATATACAGCGACGCTGATCGTCAGACCCGCCGGTCCCGGCGCAGCGTTGGCCGGTGGTGCCTGCAGCGTGTCCGCCAACCCAAAATCGGCAAAGTAAGTCTCGACATTCTGGACCCGTATCTGGCGCTGTTCATCCGGGAGCGTCGTGGTATCCGCGATAGCCACTCGCATCAGCCTCGGATCCAGCAATCCCTCGATGACACTCGCTCGGATATCGGTCGATTTGTCATCCTGTGCCAAAGGCCCGTTCGGGAACGAAGTTGGGCTTAGCAGCGTTACACGCGCCCCATCAGGTAACCGCTGCACCACGGCTGTGCCGGCCGCTACGTCGGCGGCCAAACTGGCCTCAAGGCGCTGGTCGAGAAGCCGAGCCGTGCGGTGTCGGGCGGAGCCACAGGCCGCGACAAAAAGTGCGGGAAGTAGAGCAATGCTTGCACGGACCATAAACCGTCTGTCTCCCGCTCTTATAAGCCAGCATGTTCCCTCGGCGGGACCGGGCTAATCTTCCAAACGGAAGCCGGCCTTCATGGTCACCTGATACTGGGCCACCTTGCCGTCCGCCACTTGGCCCCGTACCTGCACAACCTCGAACCAGCCGAGATGCCGGATTGTGGCGGAAGCTTTTCCAATTGCGCTGTCTATGGCCTTGGTTACGCTTTCATCGGACGAACCGACAAGCTCGACGACCTTATATACATGATTCGTCATTAGAACGCTCCTTACCGCGGTAAGCCTCTACCATAGGCCCGGCCGCCACCTGACGAATTGCACGAAGTCGCGAGGCCGAAAGCGGACGTCCTTTTCCACCTTCCCACCGGCGGGGAAAAGCCTGTAACCAGACTCCACAAAGGAGCGCCGTCATTTGTTTCGATGATATAATGTACACCGTCACGTCATCCTGATTGTTGGAGGTAGCCGTGTACGCAGCCATTCGTCAGGCCAAAGCCAAACCCGGACACGCGGAAGAACTGGCGCGCGTGATCAAAGAAGGTGCGATCCCAATTATCAGCGATGTTCCGGGTTTTATGGCGTATTATGTCGTTTATGCGCCCGATGACACGGTGACGGCGATCAGCATTTTCGACAATGCCGCCGGCGCGGAGGACTCCAACAGGCGCGGGATGGCATGGATCCAGGAGAATCTAACCCCGCTCATGGCCGGGTCCGCCACCGCCGTCGCAGGACCGGTAATCGTCCATAGCCTGGCTTGATCTGGAGGAACGACGGACTTCGGAGGTGACAAAATCCGTCTCGTGACGAAGGTTTGGATCACCGGTCGGGCGATGGCGGCGCTGAAGGTGATTGAATTTCAGCCAGTCGGGGGGCGGCGATCGATTTCGGGACTTCCAATCACTACATCACCGTCCATGGACCTGATGCCGGTGCGCAACCGCCTGTCCTGGTGCGCAGAGCCATTCGTGGTTCAAGATATTCGGAACCGCGGTTGGCTTTTTTTGTTCGAAACGGAGCATGGTTCAACCGCACACCTTTCTTTTGTAACCGCCGCCCATTGGCGGTGCCGCCTCGACATGTGGCTTATAGGTCCTCCCGAAAACAAATGCTGGCACGGGACGTTGGAAATAGCCTAATCGCTGCCCTGCGGCGCACGGAATCCACCAACCCCGCGTTCGATCTGCGTCACATGGCGCGGCCGGAACCCGGTTGGGTCAGTCAGGCCACAGGCGTGGGCGATAATTTCGACCTCGCTGCGGACCTGGATCGCGTAATTGGCGACCCTGGCCGCCTTGTCGGTGGGGTCAAGGCCAGCGATCAGCGACGGAACAGACGCGGTGACGCCGGTTGGACAATGGCCAGATCCGCATTTCATCGCCTGAATACAACCAAGGCTGAACATAAATCCCCGGCCTGAAGAAACAAAATCGGCCCCCATGCATAACGCCCACGCCACCTTGTCGGGGGTAATCAGCTTAGCCGACGCAACGATCCGGATGCGATCCTGCAAGCCATGCCGTTCCCGGGCAGCGGCAACCAGGGGAAGAGCGAGAGTGATCGGCAGCCCGACATAATCGATCAAGGCGGAGGGAGCGGCGCCAGTCCCGCCTTCGCCGCCGTCGATCTGGACGTAATCCGGGCAACCCTCGGGACGTGCGACACAGTCTTCGAACCAGGCATCCAGAAAGTCGCTGTCGCCGGCGACGAACTTCACGCCCACCGGCTTACCCGTAACACCCCGAATCCGTTCCACGAACTGACCGAGTTCACGAACGTTGCCGATATCGTGGTGGCGGTTGGGGCTGATGCTGTCGCGGCCAGCGGGAATGCCGCGGATCACCGCGATTTCGGCGGTGACCTTGGCGCCTGGAAGAATTCCTCCTTTACCCGGTTTGGCACCTTGCGCCAGTTTCACCTCGAACATGCGGACGTTTTCATGGGCGGCGATCTCCCGCAGTTTTTCCTCTGACAAAGTGCCATCCGGGTTACGGACGCCGTACTTTGCCGTGCCAATCTGCATGACGATGTCGCAGCCGCCCGACAGGTGGGCGGGGGCCAGACCACCCTCACCGGTCGCCATCCAGATGCCGGCGACTTTGGCGCCGCGCGACAATGCGGTGACGGCGGCGGGGCTCAGGGCACCGTAGCTCATGCCGCTGATGTTGAAAAAAGTGCGTGCGATATAGGGTTGGCGGCAAGCGCCGGGGCCTTCGCTGATGCCGATCTGCTTGCCGGGATAGGGCAGCTTCTCCTCATCCAAAACCGGAAATGCGGCATTGCGGAACACGAACGATGGCACATTTTCACTGCCGAAGCTGCGAAGGTTGGAAACGCCCTTGGCGGAGCGGTAAACCCAGCCCCGTTCCAGGCGGTTGAACGGACGTTCGGCCCAGTCCGGCAGGTATTGATACTGGCGCATGTATTCGCCGAGCGTTTCGGCGAAATAGCGAAAGTAGCCGATGATTGGATAGTTGCGCAGGATGGTATGGGCGGTCTGCCGCTTGTCGTGGATATACAGCGCGGCGAGGGCCAGCAGACTGGCGGCGAGGATACCGAAACCCAGCATAGTCGTTCACCTCCGGATACAGCGGTTATTGTAAACCATCGCCGTTCTGAAAAGGTTAATGGCGAACCGGAGGATCTTGTCCATGCGGCAATCCGTTACATTTCGGTCATGGAGCCCCCGGCGCGGAACGAAGCATCGAACAGGCGTCGGATCAGTTTCATATTCCAACCCCTCGCGAACGACTGATTAGGAATTTTTCATCGGACGCCCGATCCGCGAACCGGCGCAACTGGCCGCAAACCGAATGCCGGGGGCAAATTGAATGCATCACCCGGAACCGATCGCGCCGCCTGCTCAAGGAACCCGGATGCGGGCTGCTGCCCGGCCGTGCAGGCGCCGGCGGAGTTTCTGTTCCGCGTCTCCAGCACAGCGGTCAGGTTCGGGGTCACGCCATCGCCCAAAATACCCTGTGACGGGTCCACCGTATCGCCGATCCTGATTTCTACGGCGACCGGGTCGGTGATGCCGGCTTCGGCAAGGGCCGCCCGGGGATCCGCGTCGCCGGACACCAGAACGGCTGCGACCGAAACCCGGGCAAAGCTGGGAAGCAGATCAAGTGGATCGTCGCTCATATGGGATTGATCTCAAATTAGTTCCCTATATGTTCTACAATGTGTCGCCCGGCTTGGCAAGCGATTTCGCCATTCGCGTCCAGCCACTACCCACGGTGGCTCATTAAACGGGCTTTGTCGCGCTTCCAGTCCCGGTCCTTGATGGCCTCGCGCTTGTCCTGCTTTTGCCGGCCAAGGCCCACGCCCAGCAGCACTTTCGCGCGCCCCTGGTCGTTGAAGTGGATTTGCAGCGGCACCAGCGTGGCACCTTGCTTCGCCACGGCGGTCAAAAGCTGCACGATCTGCTTCTTCTTCAGCAGCAGCTTGCGCGGGGCGCGCGGTTCGAAGCGCGACAGCACGCCGCCCTGGTATTCGGGGATATAGGAGTTGAATAGCCACATCTCCCCCTCCCGCTCCCCGGCCCACGCCTCGGTCAGCGTCGCCCGGCCCAGCCGCAGGGACTTAACCTCCGGTCCCTTCAGCACCATGCCGGCTTCCATGGTGTCCTTGATCGAATAGTCGAACCGCGCCTTGCGGTTTTGGGCCGCGACGCCGTGCGAGATCATGCCCTTTTTCTTGGCTTCAGCCATTTTTCCCCGTGACCCGGCATAAGCGGATCATCAATAAATCGCAGAGACGACAGGTTGCCCCGCCGGGAAGGCGAGGCGTTAGTTCAGCAGGCCGATGGCGGACATCGCGGCTTTCACCCGCTCCCGCGTCGGGCCCATCAACGGCGCCAACGGCAGGCGACAGCGTTCCGACGTCTTGCCCATCAGCGACGCGGCATATTTCACCGGACCGGGGCTGGTTTCGGCGAACAGCGCGTCGTGCAGCGGCACAAGCCGGTTCTGAATCGCCATCGCGTCGGCCAGACGGCCCTCGGCCCAGGCGGTTTGCATTTCGCTGCACAGGCGTGGCGCCACATTGGCGGTCACGCTGATGCAGCCCACCCCACCGGCGGCGTTGAACGACAGGGCTGTGTGGTCTTCTCCCGACAACTGGCAGAAATCGTCGCCGCAAGCGCGTCTTGTATGCAGCGGGCGCACCAGATTGGCGGTTGCATCCTTCACCCCGATAATGTTCGGGTGCTTTGCCAGACGCGCCATCGTCTCAACGCTCATGTCCACCACGCTGCGCGGCGGGATATTGTATATGATGATCGGCAAATCCACCGCGTCCGCGATGGCGGTGTAGTGCAGAAACATGCCCTCCTGCGTGGGCTTGTTATAATACGGCGTCACGATCAGCGCCGCGTCGGCGCCGGCTTCCTTGGCATGGCGGGTCAGCGCGATGGCTTCTTCCGTGCTGTTGGAGCCTGCGCCCGCGATCACAGGAATACGGCGGTTGCTGACCTCAATGGCGATTTCCACCACCCGGCGGTGTTCGTCGTGCGACAGAGTGGGGCTTTCACCGGTGGTGCCGACCGGAACAACACCATGGGTGCCTTCTTTGATCTGCCAGTCCACGAACTCGGCGAAGGCTTTCTCATCCAGGGCCCCATCTTCCCGCATGGGGGTTATCAACGCGACGAGCGAACCCTTGAACATATCCCTCTCCCGAACCGGACTTGACAGCGAAGAGGCGGAACCTAGGCGCGAGACGGAAGCATCGCAAGGTTCACCTTGCCAGTTGTTGCCAGGCCGCGATCTGCCGATGCTTCGTCGTTCGTGAAGGGGCCGGTTATGCGGGCCTCCTGAACCGGAGGGCATTATCGACCGGACGCGTCTTCGGACG
>JAKBCJ010000179.1 GCA_021807975.1 Pseudomonadota bacterium
GCCCAAGCTGCTGGCCATGTCGGTCGGGATCAGCACCGTCGTTCCGCGTTCCTTGTTCATTTCGTACAGCAGGTTCATCTGCCGCAGCTTCAGCGCATTCGGGTCGCTGCCATACAGTTTCGCCGCTTCCAGGATTTGTTCGGCGATGGCCTTCTCAGCCGAGGCCAGGGTGACCCGGGCGTCTTTCTCGCGCTCTGCCTGTGCCTGCCGGCTCATGGCGTCCTGCAATTCCCGCGGGATGACGACGTCCTTGATTTCCACGCTGCTGGCGGTCACGCCCCAGGAACTGGTTTTGGAGGTTATGGTCAGACGAAGCTGCTCGTCGGCGGTTTTGCGGTCGGACAGCAGTTTCGACAGGTCGGTGGCGCCGATCATCTCGCGCAGGCTGGTTTGGGCGACGCGTTCGATCGCCTCGCGGTAATTGGCGATCCGGATGGCGGCGGTTTCGGCATTTTCGACCTTCCAGAACACGATGGCATCGACGCCGACCGCGACGGTATCGCGGGTCAATGCCTGTTCAGCGGTGATCGTGGTGGTTTGGATGCGCAGATCGACGACCTGGGCGACCGCGTCGATGACTGGAAACACAAGATAGATCCCGGGGCCGGCGACGTGGTTGAATCGCCCCAGCCGCAGGACGACGGCGCGCTGCCACTCGGAGGCGATACGAACCGAGCGGGCGATGATCGCCAGGACGATGAGGATCACGGCGGCGATTGCGATGGCCATGGGAGGTCTCCTGTTGCGTTGCGTAGCCTACATGGGTTCGGATGAGACCATTTACCCTGTTGGTGCAATGAACCGGCGCGATGTATATGCCCGCATCCATGCCCGCAACGCCCCCCACCGCCGCTGTGATCCTGCCTCCGCGTGAGGGCTTTGGCCCCGGCCGCACGGGTGCGATCGGGCTGCTGGCGCGCCGGTTGGTGCAAACACCCGGCTTCGACACGGTTGTTTTCGGCGGCAAGCAGGATGGGCCGGTATTTCCGGGGATCGATTTCGTCCCGGTTTCGCCCGCGCTCTGGCCGCCCGGCAACACCAATGTGCGCTTTGCCGCCGCCGTGGCCAGGGTGCTGAAAAAGCGCCGCCCGGCGATCGCCGAGGTGCATAACCGCCCCGAAATGGCCCTGGTGCTGGCTGCCCGGTTGCCGGAAATCCCGGTCACGCTGATCCTGAACAACGATCCGCAGGGTATGCGCGACGCCGCTTCGGCGACGGAGCGGGCGGAGATGCTGCGCCGTCTGGCCGGAGTGATTACCTCCTCGGAATATCTTCGCCAGCGCGTTCTGGATGGCGTGGCGGCGCCGGCGAAAGACCCGGTGGTGCTGCCGAACTGCTTTGACCTTGCCGAATTGCCGCCGCCGCGACGGCGGGAGCGGCTGATTCTGTTCGCCGGGCGGGTGGTCGCGGATAAGGCGCCGGATGCGTTCGTGTCCGCCTGCGCGGCGGCGTTGCCGCATTTGCCGGGCTGGCGGGCGGAAATCATCGGGGCCGACCGGTTTAACTTCGACAGCCCCGACACCGCGTTCGTGCAGATGGTGCGCGCCGCCGCCGAGGGGGCCAATGTTCGGATGCTGGGCTATCGGGACCATCCGGAGGTGCTGGCCGCGATGGGGCGGGCGGCGATCGTGGTCGTGCCAAGCCGCTGGCCGGAACCGTTTGGTCTGGTGGCGCTGGAAGCATTGGCCAGCGGGGCCGCGTTGGTGTGCTCGCCGCGCGGCGGGCTGCCGGAAGTGGCGGGCGATTCCGCGATCTATGCCAATCCGGATAATCCGGCGGAGATTGCCGCGGCCATCCGGTCGCTGGCGAGCGATGAGGGGCGGCGTTCGGCGCTGGCCGAGGCCGGCCGACAGCGGGCCTTGCGGTTCGACGTTCCCGTCATCGCGGAGCGGCTGGCCGCCCTGCGATGGCGGATGATCGGCTTATAGCGGCCTACGCGGCCGCTTTCAGACGCTCCCTCGACGCTGCCTTCACCATGTCGGCGCCTTTTTCCGCGATCATGATCACCGCCGCGTTGGTGTTGCCCGACGGTACGGTCGGCATGATCGACGCGTCGATCACCCGCAGGCCCTCGATGCCGCGCACACGCAGGGTGTCATCGACCACCGCCATCGGATCCTGGCCCATCTTGCAGGTGCCGATCACATGATAGGTTGTCTGGCCGTTCTCGCGGGCGAATTGCAGCCACTCGGCGTCGGTTTGGACCTTGTCGCCGGGATTCATCTCATAGGCCCGGTATTTGTCCATGATCCGGTTGTTGATGATCTCCCGGCCCATCTTCATGCCATCGACCAAGACGCGCTGGTCGTAAGGATCGGCCAGGTAGTTCGGCCGGATGGACGGATTGTCCAGCGGATCGCTGGATTTCGCGTGGATCGAGCCCTTGGATTCCGGCCGGCACTGATACACCGTCAGGGTCATGCCCGGTTCGGTTTCCAGGTCGCGCTTCTGCGCGCTGCCATAGCTGGCGTGGGCGAAATGAAACTGGACGTCGGGTTCTTCCAGTTCGGGGCGGGTTTTCACGAACCCGAAGGCGATGCCGGCGGTGAAGGTCAGGATACCGCGCCGCTGGGTGTAGTATTTGAACACTTCCCGGGCCAGGGCGATGCCGCGGCTGCGCTCGTTCAGCGTCACCGGCAGTTTGACCCGCCAGTTCATCCGGGGCGCGTAATGGTCACGGTAGTTCTCCCCCACGCCCGGCAGTTCATGCGCGACCTTGATCCCCAGCGAGGACAGCAGGGCCGGATTGCCGATGCCCGACAGTTCCAGGATATGCGGCGACTTCACCGCGCCGGCGGCGACGATCACCTCCCGGTTGGCCCGCGCTTCCTTGGTCACGCCGCCTTGGGTATAGGCCACGCCGACGGCGCGCTTGCCCTCCAGCAGGACCTTGGTGGTATAGGCTTCGGTTTCGATCTTCAGGTTCTGACGGTTGCGGATCGGGTCCAGGTAGCCGCGCGCGCAGGACCAGCGTTCGCCGTTCTTCTGTGTCACCTGGAAGTAGCCGAAACCCTCCTGCTGGCCGTTGTTGTAGTCGGTGTTGCGCGGATAGCCCTGGTCCACCGCCGCGTCGATGAACGCGTCCAGCAGTTCGGCACGTTCGCGCATGTGTTCCACATTCAGCGGGCCGCCGCGGCCGCGCGACTCGTCGCCGCCGGGGGCGAAATGTTCCGCCTTGCGGAAATATGGCAGCACGGAATCGTAGCCCCAGCCGCGGTTCCCGAATTGCGACCAGGTGTTGTAGTCCAGCGGATTGCCGCGGACATACAGCATGCCGTTGATGGAGCTGGACCCGCCGAGCGTCTTGCCGCGCGGGATGGGAATCCGGCGGCCGGCGGTGTTCGGCTCCGGCTCGCTCTCGAAGTTCCAGTTATAGCGGGGATTGTTGAGCAGCTTGGTGAAGCCGGCCGGGATGTTGATCCACATGGAGCTGTCTTTCGGACCCGCTTCCAGCAGCAGGACCGTGCAGTTTGCATCCTCGCTCAGGCGGTTTGCCAGCACGCAGCCGGCTGATCCGGCGCCCACAATAATGTAGTCGAACTCGGCCATACGTTTCATCCCCCGTTTGTGACACCGGTATAGCGCCGGGTGGGGCGGGGCGGAAGGCTCGCGGCTTTCCGCCGGGCCCGCGGTGTGGCAGGAAGGGCACGTGACAGGCGAAGCGGCACGATTCTCTTTTCTGTCCCTGCTGCGGCACGGGGCTGGAAAGACCTGGGCGAGGCAGTGGCGGGACGCGCAGCCGAAGGCGTCGTACGACGTGGTGATCGTGGGGGCCGGCGGGCATGGGCTGGCGACGGCCTACTATCTGGCCAGGGAATACGGCATTCGCGACATCGCGGTGCTGGACAAAGGCTGGCTGGGCGGCGGCAACACCGGGCGGAACACCACGATCATCCGGTCCAACTACCTGCGGCCGGAAAGTGCCGCGTTGTATGAACACGCGCTGACGCTGTGGGAAAACCTGTCACGGGAGCTGAACTATAATGTGATGTATTCGGCGCGCGGCGTACTGATGCTGGCGCATAACCACCACGATGTGCAGGTGTTCAAGCGCCATGTGCATGCCAACCGGCTGCAGGGCATCGACAACGAATGGCTGACCCCGGCGCAGGCCAAGGCGTTCTGTCCGCCGTTGCATATCGGGCCGGATGCCCGTTATCCCGTTCTGGGTGCCGCGCTGCAACGCCGTGGCGGAGTCGCCCGCCACGACGCCGTCGCCTGGGGCTATGCCAGGGCGGCCTCCGCCATGGGCGTGGATATCATTCAGAACTGCGCTGTTACCGGGATCGTGCGCGATGCGACGGGTGCGGCGGTTGGCGTCGAAACCACGCGCGGGCCGATCGGTGCGTCGCGTATCGGCGTGGCCGCGGCGGGCCATACCAGCGTGCTGATGGCGATGGCCGGCGTGCGGATGCCGCTGGAATCGTTTCCGCTGCAAGCATTGGTCAGTGAGCCGGTGAAGCCGGTGATGCCCTGCGTGGTGATGTCCAATACCGTGCATGCGTATATCTCTCAGTCCGACAAGGGCGAACTGGTGATCGGGGCGGGAACGGACGCCTATACATCCTACAGCCAGGCCGGCGGGCTGCACATTGCCTGCGAAACGCTGGAAGCCATTTGCGAAATGTTCCCCCGGTTCCGCCGCCTGCGGATGCTGCGCAACTGGGGTGGAATCGTTGATACGACCCCGGACCGGTCGCCGATCATTGGCTTGACCCCGGTGCCGGGGCTGTTCGTGAACTGCGGCTGGGGAACCGGCGGTTTCAAAGCCACGCCCGGTTCAGGCCATATCTTCGCCGCGACGCTGGCCCGGGGGGAGCCGCACCCGATCGCAGCGCCGTTCAGCCTGGATCGTTTCGCCGCCGGCCGCGTGATCGATGAAGCCGCGGCCGCGGCGGTGGCGCACTGATGCTGCGGATTCCCTGCCCCTGGTGCGGACCGCGTCCGGAAAACGAGTTCCGCTACGGCGGTCAGGCCGGGGTGATCCGGCCGGCGGACCCGGCGGCGGTCAGCGATGCCGGCTGGGGCGCGTATCTGTATCTACGCGACAATCCCAAGGGGCGGCATGTAGAACGCTGGCGTCATCTGCATGGCTGCGGACGGTTTTTCACCTGCGTGCGGGATACCGTCACCGACCGCATCGCCTCGACCCATAAACCCGGCGAGGCGATGCCATGATTGGTGTTCATGAGCTGTTTACTCACGTGTCATCGCCGTGCCTGGCGCGGCCACCCGGGAATTCGCTTCGTTCGGCGCGGCAGCAAGACCCGGGTGGCAGCGCCAGGCGCGGCCGTGACACGGCTGGCGAGTGCTGGAGCACTTTCGTTCGGTTGGCATGGTCCCATGCCAACCATCCCGGTTCAGCGGCGCCCGCTATCCGGGGTGATGGATGGTGCCGCCAATGACCCAGCCGTTTCGAACCAAGGCGGGCGGGCGCGTCGATCGCGGCCGGCCGGTTCGTTTCAGTTTCGACGGGCGGCGGTACGAAGGTTACGCTGGCGATACGCTGGCCTCCGCGCTGCTGGCCAACGATGTGCATCTGGTGGGGCGGTCGTTCAAGTATCACCGTCCGCGCGGCATCCTGTCGGCCGGGTCGGAAGAACCCAACGCACTTGTAACGATCGACCGCGGGCCGGGGCGGATCACGCCCAACCTGCGAGCAACCGCGATCGAGCTGTACGACGGGCTGACGGCCCGCAGCCAGAACCGCTTTCCGTCGTTGCGTTTTGATCTGGCGGCCGCGGCGGGGCTGGCCGCGCCGCTGATTTCGGCCGGGTTCTACTACAAAAGCTTCATGTGGCCGCCGTCGTTCTGGCGGCGTGTCTATGAGCCGCTGATTCGCCGGGCGGCCGGGCTGGGAAGAGCGCCGGAAGAAGCCGATCCGGATCGGTATTTGCATCGGTACGCGCATTGCGACGTGCTGATCGTCGGCGGCGGACCCGCCGGTCTTGCGGCCGCATTGGGGGCCTCGGCGACCGGCGCCCGGGTGATCCTGTGCGATGAGCAGGCCGAACCGGGCGGCTCGCTGCTGGACGAACCGGGCGTCACGATCGACGGCTGGCCGGCGCCGGACTGGGTGCGGGAGGCGATCGCCACGCTGGGCGGTTCGGTGACTCTGCTGCCCCGCACGACCGCGTTCGGATGGTATCCTGGCAACATGATCGGGCTGCTGGAGCGCGTCACAGATCATTTGGCGCAGCCGGGGGGGACCTTGCCGCGGGAGAGGTTGTGGCAGGTGCGGGCCGAACGGGTGGTGCTGGCAACTGGCGCGATCGAACGTCCGCTGGTGTTCCCCGGCAACGACCGTCCCGGCATCATGCTGGCCGGAGCGGCGCGAACCTATCTGCACCGATATGGCGTCAAGGTGGGCCGGCGGGTCGCGATCGCCACCAGCAACGACAGCGCCTATCGCGCCGCGATCGATCTGCGGGCGGCGGGAGCGGAAATCGCCGGTATCGTCGATAGCCGGACCTCGGCCGACGGTGAGGCGGTTCAGGCAGCGCGCGCGCTGGGGATTCCGATCCACGCCGGCCAGACCATCTCCGGCACCGAGGGCAGGTCGCGGGTCCATTCCGCCAAGCTGTCTAATGGAACCGACATTATCCCCTGCGATACCATCCTGATGTCGGGCGGGTGGACTCCGTCGGTGCATCTGTTCAGCCAGTCGCGCGGGCAGCTTGTGTTCGATCTGGACTCCGGCACCTATCTGCCGTCGGAAGGTGCCATCGGGGCCTGCGCCGGGGTGTTCGATCTGGCCGCCTGCCTGCGCGACGGAACCGAGGCCGGGGGCAGCGAGCCGCGGCGTTTCGAAGTGGCCGGGATGCCGTCGATGGCGCCGGGACGGCCACCCGCGGCGGCTAAGCCGCACCGGTCGGCGTTCGTGGATTTCCAGAACGATGTCACGGCCAAGGATCTGTCCATCGCCGCCGCCGAGGGTTTCGTTTCGATTGAGCATGCGAAGCGCTACACCACGGCGGGGATGGCCACCGACCAGGGCAAAACATCCAACCTGAACGCCCTGGCCGCCATGGCGGCCCTGACGGGGCGGGACATGCAGGCGGTCGGGCTGACCACGTTCCGTCCGCCGTACACGCCGGTGACGTTCGGCGCCTTTGCCGGGGTCGCCAGGGGGGCGTTGTTCGCACCGGTCCGGCTGCCGCCCATCGCGGCGGCGGGTGCGGTTCTGGAGGATGCCGGCACCTGGAAACGCGCGCGCTGCTATCCGGTGGGCAACGAAACCGCCGAAGCGGCCACGCTGCGGGAATGTCTCGCCGTTCGCAACGAAGCCGGCATGCTGGATGCCAGCACGCTGGGCAAGATCGAAGTTGCCGGACCCGATGCGGCGGCGTTCCTCAGTCTTATCTACACAGGGGATTTCACCGGCCTGGCGCCCGGGCGCTGCCGCTATGCGGTGCTGACCGGGGAAGATGGTTTCATCCGCGACGACGGCATTGTCGCCCGGCTCGCCGCCGACCGGTTTCATGTCACAACCACGACCGGCGGTGCGGCCTTCGTGCTGCACCATATGGAAGATTACCTGCAGACCGAATTCCCCGGTTTACGGGTCTGGCTGACCTCGATCACCGAACAATGGGCGGTGATCGCGGTGCAGGGGCCGCGGTCGGCGGAGGTGCTGGCGCCGTTCATCCCGGATATCGACCTTGGGTCGATGCCGCATATGAGCGTGCGGGAGGGCCATATCGGCGACATACCGCTGCGCCTGTTCCGGGTGAGTTTCACCGGTGAGGCGGGGTTCGAATTGAACGTGCCGCCGGATCAGGCGCAGCGCGTGTGGGACACCTTGCTGCAACGTGACGTGACCCCGTATGGCACCGACGCGATGCATGTACTGCGCGCGGAGAAGGGCTACATCATCGTCGGGCAGGACACCGACGGAACCGTCACGCCGGACGACGCCGGCCTGACCTGGACGATCGCCGGCGGGGATTTCGTCGGCAGGCGGTCTTTGTCGCTGCCGGACATGAAGCGTGCGAATCGCAAGCAGTTGGTCGGGTTGCTGCCAACCGATCCGGCCGTGGTGCTGGAGGACGGGGCGCAGATCGTCGGCGAGGGCCGGAGGGAGAGTCTGGGCCATGTGACCTCGTCCTATTTCAGTGCCGCCTTGAGCCGTGGCTTCGCGCTGGCGTCGATTGCCGGCGGCCGGGCGCGCATCGGTGCAACGCTGTCCGTGCCGATGCCAGGGGGCGATATCGCGGTGACCGTTGTCGATCCGGTGTTTGTCGATAAGCCCGGTCAGCGGCTGAAAGTTCGGCCGGTTCAGCCGGTGCCGGCGGAGCCGCTGTTGCCGCCGCGGCCCTGGCTGGCGCCAACCTGCCGGCCGGCCGGGCCGGTTCGGCTGACAATTCTTGCGCCGACGACCCGCCTGGCGGTCAGGGCGGGCGGGGCGGCGGCGACCGCGATCGGTCTGGCCAGCGGGGTATTGCTGCCGACGGTGCCGAACCGTTCGGTGATCGCGCGCGACCGGGCGGCGCTGTGGATGGGGCCGGACGAGTGGCTGATCGTGGCACCGGACGATACCGTCGATCTGCGGGCCGACGCGGTGAAGGCGGCGGCGGGGCATCCGGTCAGTGTGGTCGATGTGTCGCATGCCACGCGCACGATCGAACTGGCGGGTTCGGCCGCCGCGTGGTGTTTGAACGCTTTTTGCGCGCTGGACCTGGATCTGGCGGCGTTTCCGGCCGGGATGTGTACGCGCACGCTGCTGGGCAAGGCGCCGATGGTGCTGTGGCGGGTGGCGGGGGATTTGTTCCACCTCGATGTCGGGCGATCCTATGTTTCCTACGTCTGGGACTGCCTGGAGCA
>JAKBCJ010000180.1 GCA_021807975.1 Pseudomonadota bacterium
CTTGAAGTTGAAGCCTTTCAGCACCGGCAGAACGAGTGTGAACGGCGCCCCCAGCATCGCCCAAACCGCGATGGGCAGGCCAAGCAGCAGACCCGGGGCGACAGGCCATGTCGGGGGACGCCGACCGGTCGCCTCCTGCCGGCGGGTGGCGTGTTGGCGCCAGATGCCCGTTCCGATAGCACCGATGGCGAAGGTCAGCAGCGCCCAGCTATGCGCCGGTTGCCAATCCAGCAGCGGCACCCGCATGCCGCGGTTGGTCAGAAAGAACGCACTGCCGATGTGCAGCGCCTGCCGCGGGGCGGGCAGGCCCTGGAGAATCGTGTACCAAAACAGCAGTTGCAGCAGCAGCGGAATGTCGCGCAGCACCTCCACATAGAACGCGGTGAGTTTGGACAGCAGCCAGTTCTTCGACAACCGCCCAATGCCGATCAAGGTGCCCAGAATGGTCGCCAGGATGATTCCGATCACCGCCACCTGCAGCGTATTCAGCACACCAATCAACAACGCCCGTCCATAGGTGCTGACCGCCGGGTTATAGGGGATCAAGGACTCGCCGATCGGAATGCCAGCCACCCGGCCCAGGAAGGCGAACCCGGTGGCGATGTGACGCTGATCCAGGTTTTTCACGGTGTTATCGATCAAATACCAGGCGATTGCGGCAACAATGCCGACAATGACAACCTGCCAGACGATGGCTCGGAACACCGGGTCGGACCAGGACAGCCGCATGCGTCGTTTGGGGGCCCGCCGAACAGCGATCAGGCGAGGATCGGCGGTTGTCGGGGACATGATGGGGCAGTCTCCCTGGTTGATGCCCGATTGGTTAGGCAAGATCGGGGCCACGCGCAATGCGTGGATTGTATATCGATGCCGGCAAAGCCGCGGCGGTCCACCCGGGACCAGCAAACCGGAACGGTAACACCGGAAATCCAATACTGCCGTACTGCACCCCGATCGCGATCCCGGACCCAGCCCTCTACCCGCCCCCAAAGCGGCTAAACCCCGGCGCTGGCCGACGGTTTCAGCAGTTCAGCCAGAAGCTGATTCGGAAATCTGCGCTTCTGAACGATGGCGTAAAACCTCTCGGTGACTTCGGGAATACGGCAGTGCTCCACCAGCACGCCCGTTTCCAATTCGTCGCGTACAACGATGGGCGGCACCAGGGTGACACCTTCGCGTTCCCGCGCCAGAAGCCGCAACATCGCCATGTCATCGACCTCGGCCAGTACCGTCGGACGGATTCCCGCCAGTTCCAGCAACCGATCGAACGCAACACGAATATCGCTGTCCAGGCTCGGCAGCAGCACCGGCACGCCGCGCAGGTCCTCGGGAAAGCGGAATGGCCCGCTGCCCGGGCGCGGCCGGCCAACCAGACTAACTGGCTGCTGGTTGAGAACATGATTTCGCAAGGCGGATCGCGCATCGCGCGGCGCGGCACTGTTGGCCAGCACGACGTCGATGGCATGCGCCTCCAGATGCCCCAGCAAATCGCGCATCGTTCCCGAACGGACGATAAGCTCCACGTCGGCGCGGCCGACCAGCGGACGGAGAAATTCGAGTTGGAAGTTCCGCGAGAGGGTCGTCAGTGCGCCGACCCTTAGAACCTGGCGATTGGCGGCAGGGCGTCCATGCAGGGTGCTCAGCAATTCCCGGCCTGCCTCGAAGACCGTATCGGCATAGTCCAGCGCGATCTGGCCAGCCTCGGTAAGGTCGAGCCGCCTACCCACCCGATCGAAGAGCTTGTGGCCAATCTGCTGCTCAAGCTTCTGAATTTGCACGGACAGCGCCGATTGCGACAGATTCATACGTTCGGCCGCCCGGGTCAGGCCACCTTCGTGCGCCACCGCCCAGAAGTAGCGAAGATGGTTAAAATTCAGATCGCGCATATCGTTCTATAAAACAGAACGTATCGTCGAAAACAATGAATTTTTATCGGCAAGGCCGGCCAGATACCAATCCCTCGAACACAGTCCCGAGGAAAAAAACCATGCCGATCTATTGCCTGCCGCTGCTCGCACCCGCGGTCCTGCTGCCAGGCGCTATCCTGGCATTCCTCTACCGGCCGGGCGGGGGACGCGCCTGGCTCCATCTGGCCGAAGCAACGGCGGCGGCTGCCATCGTTGCCGCCTTGGCGTCCGCGGTGCTGCTCGCGGTGCAGGGGCCGGGCGGCAGTCCCCTCCTCGGGCAGGCAGGCATCGGCTTTTCGATCCGCCTGGATGCTGTCAGCGTTTCGATGCTGCTGCTGGTGTCGTTCATCGGCTGGATCGTCATCCGTTACGCCGCCACCTATTTGGACGGCGAGCCACGGCAGGGGGCCTTCGCGGGCTGGCTGTGCCTGACCCTCGCCGCCGTGCTGCTGCTGGTGCTGGCCGGCAATCTGGTTCAGCTCGCCGCGGCGTGGATCGCCACCAGCCTTGCGTTGCACCGGTTGCTGCTGTTCTACCCGGATCGCGTGGCGGCCCGGCGGGCGGCGCGCAAGAAGTTCGTCACCGCCCGGATCGGCGATGCGGCACTGGCGGGTGCGGCCGCGGTACTGACAATCCGCTTCGGCACGACGGACATCGCGGCGATTCTTCATGCCGCCAGGGCGGCGGGCGGGGACGGTTTCATATCCGCTGCCAGCGGGCTGCTTGCCGTCGCCGCGCTGTTGAAATCGGCCCAGTTTCCAGCGCATGGCTGGCTGACCGAGGTGATGGAAACGCCGACCCCGGTCTCCGCGCTTCTGCATGCCGGGGTCATCAACGCGGGCGGTTTTCTGCTGATCCGGTTTGCCGACGTGGTGGTGCTGTCTCCGGGCGTGCTCGCGGTGCTGGTAGCGGTCGGTGGGTTCACGGCCATCTTCGGCGGCTTGGCGATGCTAACCCAGCCAGCGGTCAAGACGTCGCTGGCCTGGTCCACCGTGGCCCAGATGGGTTTTATGATCCTGGAATGCGGATTGGCTCTGTTTCCGCTGGCGCTGCTGCATATCCTGGCGCACTCGCTGTATAAGGCCCACGCTTTCCTGGCTTCCGGGGGCGCCGTGGACAATGTTGCCGCCATTCGGCGGCCGGGCCCGGTCGCCATACCCAAAGCCGGCGCGGTCGCCCGGGCATTCCTGGCGGCCCTGGCACTTTATGCCGCCATCGGGTTTGCCTTCGGCCTCCAGCATAAATCGCCGCAAGCCATCGCGCTGGGCGCCATCCTGATTTTCGGCGTCGCCTATCTGCTGGCGCAAGGCTTCGCGGACGCCGCGCCCGCCGCATTGACCCGCCGGACAGCCGTGTATGCCGTTGCGATGTCGATCGGCTACTTCGCGCTTCAGCTATGCGCTGGCTGGCTGACCCGCGGCGTGCTGCCGCCGCCGCCCGTGCCCGGTCCGCTGGAATGGGTCCTTATCGTCCTCGCGGTGACCAGCTTCGGATTGGCGGCCATCGTCCAGGCGATGTTCCCGCTGTGGGCTTACCACCCGGCCGCGGCGGGGCTGCGCGTGCATCTCTCCAACGGCTTTTACGTCAACGCGCTGTTCGACCGCCTGCTGCGGGGCTGGTCGGTTCGCGACGCATCCTGACACGACCGGAGCCACGATCATGAACGACGGCACGACTTCTATTCCTTACGATCCCATCGGCCTGGACGCCGCCGTGGACAAAGCGGCCAGAGCGATCCCCCCCGCCTGGCCATTAGCATCCAGCGTTGCGGTCAATCCGTTCCTTGGCCAGTCGGACAAAGGCCTTGCTCAGACAGGCGTTCTGCTGGCGCGGGTCGCAGGCATTTCGGTAACCATGCCGCGTTCCTGGTACCAGGAACGGATCGAGTCGGGTGCCATCGCCGACGAGGACCTGGCGGCGGCTCTGGCCGCGGCACCGGCCGGGCCGCGGCCCGCCAGCCTGGAGGCGTTGAAAATCGCCGCGCGCGGCACCGCACCGGCCGTATCGGCGGTTCCGACGGTCGCCGCCCTGGCCGCGGACGTTTCGGGGATCGACTGGCCCGGCTTCATCGCCGATCGCTTCGGCGCATGGGCTGGCGGGTATTTCGACGAAGGTCAGGCGTTGTGGGCAGCCCCGCGCGGACGCAGCGCCTATGCCGCCTGGCGCGCCGTGGCGACTCATGACCTGACACCGGAAATCGCCGGGCTGCCGCGGTTCGCGGCTTACGTCTCCGACGCCCCCGAATCGGCATCGGACGCACGCGCAAGGGCGGCAGCTCGCCTGGGTCTGGCGCCAGAGGCGCTGGAAACATACTTCCACCAGTTGCTGACGACGCTTGGCGGCTGGGCACAGTATGCGCGGTACAAACTATGGCAGGCAGAACTCGCTGGCCAATCCGACGCAACAATTGCCGACTTCCTGACGATCCGGCTGCTGTGGGAAGAAGCTCTGTTCGAACGCTATGCCGGACAGATTGGCCCCCAATGGGCGGCTGCGTGCTTGGCTCATGCCGCCCCTGTCCTGCCCGGCCGCGATGCCTCGACCGACGCCATCCTTCAGGAGGCGGCGGAGCGGGCGGCACAGCGCGCATTGGCGAAGATACTCGCGGCACCCGCCAAGGCGGCGGCTGAAACCCGGCCGGCCTTGCAGGCAGCGTTCTGTATCGATGTTCGGTCGGAGGTCTTCCGCCGCGCCCTCGAAGCACTCGATCCGCGCATTGCAACGCTCGGTTTTGCCGGATTTTTCGGCATCGCCGCGTCGCACCGGCGGTTCGCATCCGATGTAACGGAATCGCGGCTGCCGGTTCTGCTCAGTCCCCGCGTGAGGACGTGTTCCGGCGGCCCCGAGGATGCGCCCGCGGATCGGTCCGCCCGTTTCAAGGCGCGCGCAACGCGCGCCCTGGGCCGGTTCAAGCTGGCGGCCGTGTCATCCTTCGCCTTCGTCGAGGCGACCGGACCGATCTATGCGGGCAAGCTTTTGCACGACGCCCTTGGCATGGCCTCCAGACCGCCGCCGCCGGACCCGCTGCCGCGCTTCGATCCCGCACCCGATCTGGCGGCCCGCACCGAAACTGCCGCGACCGTGCTACGGGCGATGTCGCTGACCTCCGGCTTCGCCCGCCTTGTGCTGCTGACAGGGCATGGTGCGCGTGCCGTCAACAATCCCCACCTCAGCGCACTGCATTGCGGTGCGTGCGGCGGGTACTCCGGCGAAGTCAATGCGCGCCTGCTCGCTTCCCTGCTGAACGACACGGAGGTCCGGGCCGGTCTTGCCGCGCAGGGCATCGACATCCCGGCGGATACATTGTTCCTGGGCGCGCTGCACGACACGACCACGGACGAGGTCACCATCTACGCCGGAGATCGTCCGTCGCCGTCGCATCGGGCGGATATCGAGCAAGCACGCACTTGGCTCAGCGCGGCCGGGCTGGCGGCGCGCGGCGAACGCGCCCTGCGCCTTCCGCGCGCCGCCAACGCAAACGGCATCGGGAAGCGAAGCCGCGACTGGTCGGAGGTCCGGCCGGAATGGGCACTTGCTGGCTGCAACGCTTTCATCGCCGCGCCACGCGCACGCTCGGCGGGCAAGAACCTGGGAGGCCGAGCCTTCCTCCACGATTATCATTGGGAGCAGGACAAGGACTTCCGCGTCCTGGAACTGATCCTGACCGCGCCGGTAGTCGTGGCGAGTTGGATCAGCCTGCAATACTACGGGTCCACCGTGGCGCCGCTTGTGTTCGGCGGCGGCAACAAGTTGCTGCACAACGTCACGGGCGGCATTGGCGTCGTCGAAGGTAACGGCGGCCTGCTGCGCACCGGCCTGCCCTGGCAATCGGTGCATGACGGACGCCGATACGCCCACGAGCCGTTGCGGCTTTCGGTTTGTATCGAAGCACCGCACGAGGCAATGACCGGCATTCTGCGGCGGCACGCCGAGGTCCGCGCTCTGTTCGACAATCGCTGGCTGCATCTGTTCGCGCTCGACGGCGCGGGGCACATGGCCTGGCGCTATGCGGGCGGCCTGCAATGGACCGCGACAGGCGAGAACCGAATCGCCGAACCGCCGCCCCCGCTGCAACTGACCGCCTGACAGCGGACACGGTCATTTTCCGGAACTTAGAAAGAGCGAGCCAACATCGTGAGCAGCAGCGGTTATCATCTATCCTGGCTGGAGGCGGAGTCGATCCACATCATTCGCGAGGTGGCCGCCGAGGCTCGAAACCCGGTCATGCTTTTCTCGGCGGGCAAAGACTCGACGGTGATGGCACACTTGGCGATCAGAGCCTTCTATCCGGCTAAGCCGCCTTTTCCTTTGCTCCATGTGGACTCGACATGGGAATTCAGGTCGCTGCTTGCGTTTCGCAATGCGTTCGCCGCTGAACATGGCCTGCAGCTAATCGTCCACGCGAATGAAGAAGGCCGGGCAGCGGGCATCGGTCCATTCGATTACGGCGACCGGTACACCGCGATCATGCGAACGGAGCCGTTGAAGGAAGCCCTGGATAAGGGCGGCTATGACTTCGTTTTTGGCGGCGCTCGGCGCGACGAGGAGAAATCCCGTGCCAAGGAGCGGATCGTATCCGTTCGTAACGCCGGTCATGCGTGGGATCCGCGCCAGCAACGACCGGAACTGTGGCGGACGTACAATATGCGCCTCGCGCCGGGGCAGACGGCCCGCGTGTTCCCGCTGTCCAATTGGACGGAGACCGACATCTGGCAGTACGCCCTTCTTCGCAACATCGCACTTGCCCCGCTCTACTTCGCGGCGCCTCGCCCGGTCGTTGAAAGAAATGGCGCCCTTATCGTGGTCGATGACGAGAGCCGCATGCCTTTGCACCGCGGCGAGACAATTCGCTTCATGAATGTCCGGTTTCGCACGTTAGGCTGTTGGCCGGTCACCGGCGCAGTCGAGTCCGACGCCAGCGACCTGAAGTCGGTCGTAGACGAGGTGCTTCGGGCGTCATCGTCCGAGCGTCAGGGGCGTATCGGCGATGGGAAGGATGGCGGATCGCTGGAGCAGAAGAAACGCGAAGGGTATTTCTGACCATCGGGCGAGGCGCCTCGCCGATCCGAAGGGGGAGATTGGATCGGCAGGGCGTAAATCGCGTTGACGCATCGCACCCGCCGGCCGCGATCATGGTCAGGACGAGACACGTCAGGCAGCACCGTGGCGGTTCGGCTGACACTGGGGGCATAAAAGAAAGGCCGGCATCTCGGGTGAAAGGATTCACCAGGTCTGCCGGCCAATACTTCAAACGTGACGGGGCTCCGGGCTGAACGCCCGGCGCCGCGGCTTAGCGAACGGAGGTGATCGCGTTCCGGTTCTGCGCCCAGGCTTGCTCGGTGGAGCCCTGTGCGGTCGGACGATCCTTGCCGTAGCTGATCGTGGTCATGCGGGCCGCGGCAACACCCTTGGACTTCAGATAAGCCGCAGCGGCATTCGCGCGACGGTTGCCGAGGGCGAGGTTGTATTCTTCGGTGCCGCGCTCATCGCAGTTACCAGCGATCTGCACGTTGTTGGTCGCATACTTCGCGAGCCAGGCAGCCTGCTTGTCCAGAGTCGCCTTCGCGTCGTCACGGAGGCTGGACTTGTTGAAGTCATAGAAAACGCGATCGCCAACATTGGCAACCAAGTCTTCCTGGCTGCCCGGCACGATGCTGGAGGCAACCGGAGCAGGGGTGGCCGGCTTGGTGGTGGCAGGGGTGGAGCACGCCGCCAGCAGGGCGACGGCGGACAGAGCGCCGAGGATCTTGATGTTCATCTTTTCTTCGTCCCTGGAAGGGGTGCAATCCAAATGCGCGAACAGCGCCCGCGCAGGAAGAAACGGTAATCCGTTCCGTCCGCGTGAGCGATTAACGTGTTCGGGCAATGGCGGTCAAGTTCCCTTAGGCATTAAAAGTCCTCATAGCACCCATGTTGCGAACTCAGCACAGTACCGGCACCGGTTTGTCACACAATGGCGACGCTAAAACACACGTCCTAGGTTCCAAGCGGCGACCATGCCGGGTCGGACGCATCGGTCGGGGTTTCCACCGGGCGCTCGTTGAACCCCGTGATATCGACCGAAACCAGCCGGGAGGAGAATCCGCGCCCGCGGGAATCCAGCGACCGGGTTTCACGCCAGAACATCAATACCCGCCCGTTAGGGGCGAAGGTGGGCCCCTCCACCAGCCAGCCCTCGGACAGGATGCGTTCGCCGGACCCGTCCGGATGCATCACGCCAATGGCGAAGTTCGATGTATCGCCGGCATAGCGGGTGAACGCGATCAGATCGCCGCGCGGCGACCAGACCGGGGTCGCATATTTCCCGTTGCCAAAACTGATGCGCTTCGCATCGCCCCCGCCCGAACCCATCACATAGATTTGCTGGTCACCGCCGCGATCCGACGCGAACGCAATCTGGGAGCCGTCCGGACTGAAGCACGGGCTGACGTCGATCGAACCGGAATTGGTCAGCCGCCGCGGCGAACGACTGGCGAGGTCCATCGACACGATGTCCGAACCGCCGCCATCGGCCACCGCCATGATCACGCCGCTTCCGTCCGGTGAAAACCGAGGTGCGAAGGTCATGCCGGCAAAATCACCCAGCAGCCGTTGCTGTCCGGAAGCCAGGTTGAACAGATAGACCCGCGGCCGGTTGTTCGCGTAGCTCATGAACGCGATTTCGTCCCGGGTCGGATGGAAACGCGGGGTCAGTACCAGCCAGGACCCATCGGTCAGCAGCCGGTTGTTTTCGCTGTCCTGATCCATGATCGCCAGCCGCTTGGTGCGGCGGTCCCGCGGGCCGGTCGCCGAAATGTAAACCACGCGGGTGTCGAAATAGCCCTTTTCGCCCAGCAGCCGCTCATAGATCACGTCGGCCATGATGTGGGCGATACGGCGCCAGTTGC
>JAKBCJ010000181.1 GCA_021807975.1 Pseudomonadota bacterium
CCATCTCAGACCCCGTGCCACCCCCGGAACCAGGCCACAAACCTGGGTATACCATCAGCAAGCCCCGTAGCCGGCACGAACCCCGTCAAATCGTGAATGGCATCCACCGATGCAAACGTCTCCGCCGAGGGTCGATGTCACTGCATCCCGCCAACAGCCGCCAGTTTGAATCGCCCTTGGCCACAGCCCTGGTCCCACGCCTCCCGAGCAATCGCCATCTGGGCGAAGGCCTGGCCATCGAACCCCTGGCACCCGGGATCATTACCACGCGTATGATCGAAACGCCGACGCGAGGCAAAATTGACATACCGACCGGACGTTCGCAATACTCTCGGGTATCCGCGAGAAGAGGGAGACGTCGTCCAATGAAACTAATGTGGTTCCATCTGATGCCCTATACGGAACTGCCAGAGGACTTCCGCGAGGCCAATCCGTCGGTCTGGGTGGACATCCACTCCTCGTTGTTCGACCCGAAGCGCGCCCATCTGATGTACAACGACTTCATGGACGAATTGGAGTACGCTGCCGAGGTAGGCTTCGACGCAATCTGTGTGAACGAGCACCATTCCAATGGCTATGGGTTGATGCCCTCCCCCAACCTCATCGCATCCTCGCTCGCTCGGCGGACCCGGGACACAGCGATCTGCGTGATGGGCAATTCGCTCGCCCTGTATAATCCGCCAACACGGGTTGCCGAAGAATTCGCGATGATCGACTGCATCTCCGGCGGGCGGTTGATCGCCGGCTTCCCGGTCGGCACGCCGATGGACACCTGCTACGCTTACGGTACCAATCCAAGCCAGTTGCGGCAGCGCTATATGGAAGCGCACGACCTGGTCATACGGGCCTGGACCGAGAAGGAGACGTTCGCCTTCAACGGCCGCTTCAATCAGCAGCGCTACGTGAACATCTGGCCAAGACCCGTACAGAATCCGCATCCCCCCATCTGGGTGCCAGGCGGCGGGTCGGTGGAAACCTGGCACTGGTGCGCGGAGATGAACTACGTTTACTGCTACCTGTCATACTACGGCTACAAAGCCGGCCGCGCGACGATGGACGGCTTCTGGGCAGAGATGGATCGGCTGGGAAAAGATCGGAATCCTTACCAGGCGGGCTTCCTGCAATTCATCGGCGTGGCTGAGTCGCGCCAGCAGGCGTTCGATCTTTATGGCGAGGCCGCGGAGTATTTCTATGGTCGATGCCTGCATGTCGATCCGAAATGGGCCACGCCGCCGGGCTATACCAGTGAGGGGAGCCAGCGCGCAGGTATCGAAAGCCAGGTGAAAAAGGCGGCCGATTCCGCGGTTCGCGGCAAGTCCACCGGGGAGCGGTTTGCAGCAGTCGCGCGCGATATGGATGCGATCGTTGACAATGGCTACGTCATCATCGGGTCGCCTGACGAGGTTGCAGAACAGCTTCGCGAGGTCGCGACACAACTGAATGTCGGCCATCTGATGCTGCTGCTGCAATTCGGCAACATGAGCAAGGACCTGACCCGGTACAACACCAAGCTGTTTGCGGAACAGGTGATGCCGAAGCTGAAGGACGTGCATGCGGGCTGGACCGACCATTGGTGGCCGAAGCCGATGGATGCAAGCCAGCGCGCGGACATTCCGGCCTATATGCCGAAACTGGCAGCCGAATAATCGAGCTATCAACGATAAACGGAGCGAAACGTGAGTGAATTCGAAACGTTGACCGTTGACGTCAACGGCTTTCCCACACGCATATGGCGCAAGGGCAGCGGCCCGCTACTAGGGTTTCTCGCCGGATATGGCGGCTTGCCGCGCTGGATGCCATTCCTGGATGAACTGGCGAAGACCCGGACACTGATCGTTCCGTCGCTGCCGGGCTTTCCCGGCGGTGATCGCGGTCACGCCATCCTGGACACGCATCTGGACTGGTTGCTGGCGGTACGGGACACACTGGACAAAGCAGGGCTGGCCGGTGCCGACTTGGCGGGCAGTTCCGTCGGCGCGTCACTTGCTGCGGAAGTTGCGGCCTTGTGGCCGGACACGGTTCGGAAGCTGGCCCTGATCGCGCCCTTCGGCCTGTTCGATGAGAAGAACCCGCCGACCGATCCCTGGGCACAGCGCGGCGACGCGGTTCCCGGGCTGATGTGCGCAGACCCTGAAATCTGGAAAGCCATGAAGGCGATGCCGGAAGGCGCCAATTCCATCGAGTGGCCGATCGAGCAAGTTCGCGCCAACGAAGCGGCTGCTCGGATATTCTGGCCGCTAGGTAACACACGGATCGAGAAGCGTCTGCGCCTGATCAAGGCCCCGACCCTGCTACTGTGGGGCGAACAAGACAAGATCATGCCGCGGGCCTATGCCGAGATCTTCGCGACGGGGATTACGGGACCGACCACCACGAAGATCGTGGCGGGGGCGGGCCATTTGGCCGAACACGACAAGCCGGCCGAGGTTGCGGCGGAGATTGCCGCGTTCCTGGGCTGATCAGCCCGCGAGGTACCGCTGCCGCAGGTGATTTTGAAACGCCACCGGGTTAAGCTTTCGCCCGGTGGCGTGCTGGAGCAGCGCGCTGAAGCCCATACGGCTGCCAACAGCATGGACATTGGTGCGCAGCCAAGCCAGCAGCGGCGACAGATCGCCTCGAGCGAAAGCGTCATCCAGATCGGGGATGACATCCCGAGCGGCCTGCATCAGTTGGGCGGCCGACATCGCGCCGAGTGTGTAACTGGGGAAATAGCCGAAGGCGCCGTCGTACCAATGAATGTCCTGTAAACATCCCTGTGCATCGTCTGGGGGCGTCACCCCCAGCAAGGCCTGGAGCCCGTCATTCCAGGCACCGGGCAGGTCGGCTACCGTCAGATCTCCGGCGATCATCGCGCGCTCCAGACGGAAGCGCAGGATAACATGGGCGGGGTAGGTCAACTCATCAGCATCGACGCGGATCAAACCGCGGCGCACGCGGCGCCAGAGACGGCCGAGATTTTCCGATTGATACGGTTTCGGGTCACCGCCGAAGGTCGCGTGTAACCGCCCGCCAAGCCATCCGAGGAAGGCGTCGGACCGGAAGGCCTGCATCTCCACGATCAACGACTGGCTCTCGTGAACGGCCATACCCGCCGCCTCGCCCACGGGCAACCGGGAGAATGCTTCGGGAAGCCCGCGCTCGTAGAGGGCGTGTCCGGTTTCATGGACGACGGCCAGGATGGCCGAGGTGAAATCGTCCTCGACATAGCGGGTGGTGATTCGCACGTCGGTTGGCGTGCCTCCGGAAAACGGGTGGGCCGATTGGTCCAGTCTGGCATGGTCAAAGTCCAGGCCCAGGCGCTGGGCCAGATCGCGGCACAACGCTTCCTGGACCGGAACGGGAAACGGGCCTTGCGGGCGGATCGGTGCGGGCTGACGGGCCTGATGGGCCTCAACCTCCGGCAGCGTAAGGGACAGAAAGGCTTCGTAGGCAGAGAAGATCGGGGCGACATCGTCGGCGCCGATCCCCTGCTGGTATCCGTCCATCAGCGAGTCGTAGGGGCTTAGTCCCAAGGCTGCCGACAACGCGCGGGCGGACTCTCGGGTCAAGCGAAGGACTTCGGCCAAATGAGGCTGAACCATGCGGAAGTTGGCGTCCTGACGCGCGATCCTCCAGACCTTTTCACAGTCGGAGCCGGCTTTGGCGAGGGCTTGCACCAAATCTTCCGGCAGCGCGCGTGCCCTGGCGTAGGCATGGCGCATCAGCTTCAGATTGGCGGCACTCCATGGGTCCGTCGCTTCTGCCTCGGCCAGGTCGGCCTCGACCTCTGGCGCGGTGAGATGCTGGTGGCGCAGGACCGCCAGCACCGCGAGTTGGTCGCCGCGCGCTGCCCCGCCGCCGATCGGCATAACAGCGGATGCGTCCCAACCCAGCATGGAAGCGCACTCGCCGATGGTCGCGACCAATCGAAACCGGGTGGTGAGCCGGTCATAGGCCGATGGGCGTATCAGCTGCGCCATGCCTTTCGTCCCCAAATTGCAAAAATGACAGCCAGCGAGACCGCGAGGCCATACCAAGTGATGACGTAGGATAGATGGTTGTTGGGGGGCCGGGGCAGGTGTTCGGCAGGCGCGGGATAGGTGCCATCATAATCCGTCCCCAGCTCGACCAGCACAAAGGGTGCTGGATTGGGGACACCGACCGCTGCACCGATGGCAGCGGGGTTAAGCGTATAGAATTCCCGAGCTGCCTGATCGTCCGCGGCACTGAACCAGTGCGGTTTGTCACCAAGCCTGACGTATCCGGCGACGGTAACGACACCCGTTGGATCTTCCAGGGGAGCCTCGCGTTTTTGCGGTATCCACCCCCGGTTTACCAGGATCGTGCTTGCCCCATCGCGTTGCAGGGGAACAATCTGATAATATCCCATGACTGGGCCGGTGTTCGTATCCCGTACCTCGGCGCCAAACTGCGCGGCCCGGTCGAACTGGAAGCGCCCTGTGACGGATATTTTTTGGAATGGGGACGGGTTGACCCCGAGCGGCACTGCCGGTTGCACCTCGGCCGCGGCGATCTGGGCGAGGATCTGCTCTTTCCAGTGCAGGCGATGAACCTGCCATGTACCCAGTCCGATTAGTACCACCATCATGACCAGGGTACTTAGGCCGGGAAGCAGGAACCGGCGGACCCTTGGTGTCACAGGCCCATCTCATGCGGGCGGCGCCGGAACTGCGCGCCTACCAGAGCGGCTTTCATCGGCCGCATTATCAGGATGGCGAGGGGAATGGTGACGATGGGCCATAAAACCGCGTGTACCCACAAGGGTGGCGAGAAATGGAACTCCACCCAGAACGCCATGATGACGATAACAGCGCCAAGCCCCATGATCAGTAGAACGGCACCCGCGTCGCCGGTGTCGGAATTGCTGAAATCCAATCCACAGACCGGGCACGCCGGCTGCAACGTCAGCAATCCTCTGAATAGTTTGCCCTTTCCGCACCGAGGGCAGCGGCAGCGCAAGGCTGCCGCCAAAGGCGAAATAGCTGTCTCGGTCACCCGTCCCTACTCGGCTGCGATCTGACCGGCGCCATACCAGTAGATGCAGATGAACAGAAACAGCCAAACAACATCGACGAAGTGCCAATACCAAGCCGCCGCCTCAAACCCGAAGTGACGTTCGGGGGTGAACTGACCGGCACGGGCACGGAACCAGCATACGGCCAGGAAAATGGTGCCGACGATCACATGGAAGCCATGGAATCCGGTGGCAAGGAAGAATACCGACGAATACACGCCTCCACCATTGAACGCGAAGGGGGCGTGCGCGTACTCAATGCCCTGGCAGAGAGTGAAGCTCAGGCCAAGCAGAACGGTGAGCCCCAGGCCACGGACGAGACCTTTCCGGTCACCTTCCAAAAGGCAATGGTGGGCCCATGTTACGGTCGTTCCAGACAGCAACAGAATCATCGTGTTCAGAAGCGGGAGATGGAACGGATCGAAGGTATGAACAGTGGTCGGCGGCCATACCGTCTGACCATTACCCTGGGTGTCGGGAAAGATCAGAAAATTGAAGTAGGCCCAGAAAAAGCCGACGAAGAACATAACCTCACTGGCGATGAACAACGTCATCCCGTAGCGAAGTCCCAGGCGAACGATCGCGCTGTGCGCGCCCGGCGTGCGGGATTCGCGCACCACATCACGCCACCAGAAAAACATCGTCGTCAGGACGGTCAGCAGACCGAGTCCGAGGACGACATAATTCCCATAGTGAGCCGCAAGGACGATGCCAAACACCGTCAGGAAGCCGCCAAGCGACCCTACGATCGGCCAAGGGCTCGGATCAGGAAGATGATAAGGGTGCTTCAAACCCGAACCAGCCAGGACTGGTGCACCGTGCGCGTCGCTGCTCATGCCATACCCATAACAACACCGCCGAGGAAACCGCCCCGACCCGGCTATCGCATAATCGCGAAATCCCGCGCGAGTTCAAGGGGGCGCGGGATGTTCTTCGCGGCGATCAATTCGATTTGGACTTTTCTGCCGCTTCCACGACCGACATTGGTCCAACATGAGGACCGGCCTTCGCCAGCGCGCCGCTTTTTTCCGCGTCGTCGAGGGACCGGTAGAACGTATAAGACAGGGTTACGACCTTGATATCGGACGTATTCGGATCGGTGCGAATAGCGGGATCAACCCAAAAACTTACTGGGAATTCCATGCTCTGGTTAGGCGCCAGTGTCTGCTGATTAAAGCAAAAGCAGGCTGTTTTGTGGAAGTATTTACCAACCTTCTCGGGGGTGACGTTGTAGAGCGCCATGCCCGTCACCGGCCGGCTGGACTTATTTACCGCGTGATAGAAGGCCACCTGCTCATCGCCCAGATTCAGCGAAACCTCGGTCTGGTCCGGGGCGAACGTCCACGGCAGACCTGCGTCGATATCGGCGTTGAAGCGCACCCGAACGGTCTGGCCGCTGGCACCCGGGGCGACTTTTCCGCTGGTGTCCGGGGTGCCACCAAAACCGGTGACGGCACAAAACATGCGATACAAAGGAATTGCAGCAAAAGACATGCCCGTCATGCTGGCCATCGCCGCCGCCACAACCCCTGCCAGAACTCGATTGCGCCGGTTCGCTGCCATCTCAGAAGTGCGCCATTTTCACGATCGTGATTGCGTAGAACAGCGCGACGAGCGCGAACAGTACGATCAGGATCGCCCAACTGCGTCCACGACGCCGCCTGGAAGCCTCGGCTGCCGGCGCCCGGAGGGGCGTTTTTTCACTCATGACCTATCCTAACAGATGGTCGATAGCCAACGCGCCGAACAGCGCGAACAGGTACAGAACAGAATATTTGAAAGCAGCTTTGGCTGGTGCGTCGTTAGACAGACTATTGCCCTTGGTATCCTGGCGGTCGGTTAGCACGCGATAGACGCGCTCCAGAAACACGAGCCCCAAAAGCCCGGCGATGAGTCCATAGGCAATGCCGCTGAAACCGATCATGTACGGCACAAGGGTCAGCGGCACGAGGACAACGGTATAGAGCAGTATCTGGCGCCTGGTTTCCTTCGCGCCGGCGACCACCGGCAACATCGGGACACCGGCACGGCGGTAATCGTCGTTGGCCCACAGGGCGAGCGACCAGAAGTGCGGTGGGGTCCAGATGAAGATGATCCCGAACATCACAAGCGACATGAGATCGACCGAACCTGTCACCGCAGCCCAGCCGATCACCGGCGGAAAGGCCCCGGCCGCGCCGCCGATGACAATATTCTGCGGCGTGCGGCGTTTCAGCCAAACTGTATAGACGAATACATAAAAGCAGATGGACAGGGCCAGAATCGCGGCGGCACAGATATTGAGCGCCAAGCCCATGACCAGCACGGAGCCTACCGCCAGTGTGACCCCGAAACCGAGAGCGGGGCCCGGCTGTATGCGGCCTGCAGGAATTGGCCGATTCCGGGTCCTACGCATGACCGCGTCGATATCCCGGTCGTACCACATATTAATCGCACCGCACGCACCAGCTGCAACCGTGATGCACAGGATCGCGGTGAATGCCAGAACCAGGTTCAGGTGACCGGGTGCGACGAGCAGGCCAATTGCACCGGAAAAAACCACCAGAGACATGACCCGGGGCTTCAGCAATGCGATCCAGTCGCGATAATCGGCCTCCAGGACGATATCGCGGGAGGAGGGGGCCAAAGCCCCCTCCTCCGCCTGTAGTGCCGATGGGGTGGTGTCGCTCACTGGTCAGGAAATCCGCGGCATTTCCGAATAGGTGTGGAATGCCGGGGGCGATGTCTGGGTCCATTCCAACGTTGTCGCACCCTCGCCCCAGTAGTTGTCAGCCACACGTTCCTTCGAGGTGAAGGTACGGAAGCAGACATACAGGAATACCAGGAAGGCGAGGCCGCTTACATAGGCGCCGAGCGACGAGACGTAGTTCCAGCCGGCGAAAGCGGTCGGGTAGTCGGGATACCGGCGGGGCATGCCCGACAATCCCAGGAAATGCTGGGGGAAGAAGGTGAGATTGACGCCAATGAACGTCAGCCAGAAATGCACCTTGCCCCAGAATTCCGGATACGGGCGGCCGGACATCTTGCCGATCCAGTAATAGAAGCCGGCGAAGATAGAGAACACCGCACCCAGCGACAGCACGTAGTGGAAGTGCGCGATCACGTAGTATGTATTGTGGAGCATCTCATCGATGCCGGCATTGGCCAGGACCACGCCGGTAACGCCACCGATTGTGAACACGAACAGGAACCCGATCGCGAAGAGCATCGGCGTTTTGAATTCGATCGAACCGCCCCACATGGTTGCGATCCAGGAAAATATCTTGATTCCGGTCGGGACCGCGATCACCAGGGTCGCACCCATGAAGTATGCGCGCGTGTCGACGTCGATGCCGGACAGATACATGTGGTGGGCCCACACGACAAAGCCGACCACCCCGATGCCGACCATGGCGTACACCATGCCCAGATAACCGAAGATCGCTTTCTTGCTGAAGGTCGAGATCACATGGCTGATGATGCCGAAGCCCGGCAGGATCATGATGTAAACCTCGGGGTGGCCGAAGAACCAAAACAGATGCTGGAACAGCACCGGATCGCCGCCGCCCGCCGGATCGAAGAACGAGGTGCCAAAATTACGGTCACAAATCAGCATGGTGATCGCACCGGCCAAAACCGGAACGGCCAGGACCAGCAGGAACGCGGTGACGAGTTCCGACCAGATGAACAGCGGCATTTTGTGCAGCGTCATGCCGGGAGCTCGCATATTGAAGATGGTCACGATGAAGTTCATCGAGCCAAGCAGCGACGATATGCCTGCGAGGTGCAAGGCGAAGAGC
>JAKBCJ010000182.1 GCA_021807975.1 Pseudomonadota bacterium
CTGCGAACAGCAGAATGGCGGTCATTCGATCATCCTGTCGTCGCTGCCGGTGTTAATCTCAATTTCCCCGCTGGCGGCGAGTTCCTTGGCCAGGTTGGCGACACTCGCCTGAGCCTCTTCCACGTCCTTCAACTTGACGGGGCCGAGGGCGGCGATGTCCTCCCGCAGCATTTTCGCCGCGCGTTCCGACAGTTGTCCCAGGAACATGGATCGGATGGCCTCGGAGGCGCCCTTCAGCGCGATGGGCAGTTTCTCCTTGTCGATCTGGCGCAACAGAACCTGCAGGCCGGCGGGGTTCAGGCGCTGTAAATCGGCGAAGGTGAACATCTGCGCCTTCACCTTTTCGGCCGACTCCCGGTTGCGCTCTTCCAGGCCGGCGAGGAAGCGGGTTTCGGCCTTGCGGTCGAAATTATTGAAAATCTCAGCGATGAGGGCGTGGGAGTCCTGCCGCGATGCCCGAGCCAGGTTGGACATGAATTCGGCGCGCAAGATGCGCTCGACCCTTTCCAGCACGTCTTTCTGGATGGATTCCATACGCAGCATCCGCATGACGACTTCCATCGAGAAGGAGTCAGGCAGCAGGGTCAGCACGCGCGCCGAATGGTCGGGCTTGATCATCGACAGCACGACCGCGACCGTCTGGGGGTATTCGTTCTTCAGGTAGCTGGCGAGGATTTCCTCGCTGACGTTGCCCAGCTTGTCCCACATGGTGCGGCCGGCGGGGCCGCGGATTTCCTCCATGATCTGGGAAACGCGGTCTTTCGGCAGCGCCTTCAGCAGCAGATTCTCGGTACTCTCGAAACTGCCTAGAATGCCGCCGGTGGCGCCGAAATTATCGACGAAATCGCCGCACAGGGCTTCGACGGTATCGGCCTGAATAACCCCAAGCTGCGCCATGGTGGCGGAGATCGTCTTGATCTCGTCCTCATGCATCATCGCGAAAAGTTTGGCGGCGTGCTCCTCGCCCAGCGCGAGCATCAGGATCGAGGCCTTGTGGAGGCCTGTCATCTCGCCATCAGCGGTTTTGCGGGCCGCTCTAGCCATGGTCTCTGGAAACCCGAGTCATCATGTCACCGTCTGGTTCGGCGACATGGCTAATGGGTAAACCTTACCAAAGCGTTAACGGCAGAGGCTAAACCCTGGCGGAGAGCGCAAAAGCCTCGATGCGCCGGCAGGGAGAGGCCGCGCCGGTCCGGTTATAGTGTGTCGTCGCTCTCGACGCGGCGCAGGCCCTGGCGACCATTCGTACGACGTCGGTCTGCACGGCGATCGCGCGTTCCAGCAGGCACTGGTTGACGGTCGCCAGTTCGGTAAGGCGCCGAAGCTGCGCGGGCGGCGGCGCCGTACCTTGCGTCAGCGCCATCAGCGCGGCTTCCTTCGCTGGCACCAGGGCGACGGCAGCGGCGTAATCGACGCGGGCCAGGGCCTCGTTTTCTTGGGACAACACGTCGGCCAAACGAGTGGCCAGATGGGCGGTGGGATCGTCGGTCATTCTGTTGGGCCCTTCTGCATCCGGATCATCGCGTCGTAGATCGGCTTGGCCAGACCCAGCCCGCCGCGGCGGGCGATCTGTTTGGCGAATTCCTGAACCAGCATGGGCTTCCAGGCCGCCTCGCCGGGGCCGCCGCCGAACATGCCGTTGGCGGTATCGACGGTGTCGAACATCGGCTGCAGAAGCTGACCGATAGCCATTGCCTCGAAATCGTGAGCGGATTTAGCGACCGCGGCGAGGTTAGCGGCGGCCGGCAGCCGGGGTGCCGCCGGTGCCGGGCCGATTGGTCGCGGAAGCGGCGGAATCGTGATCATCTGACCTCCAGGTCGGCTTGCAGGGCGCCGGCCGCTTTGATGGACTGCAAGATGCTGATCAGATCGCGCGGGCCGACGCCCAGGGCGTTCAGGCTGGCGACAAGGTCGCGCAGGGTAACGCCCGAGTTAAGGATGCCGAGTTTCCTGTCGTGCTGGTCGTCGATGCTGATCGACGTGCGGGGAACGACGGTGGTGGTTCCGCCGGGCGAAAAGGCGCCCGGTTGGCTGACCTCGGGCGTTTCGGTGACCCGGATGGTCAGGTTTCCCTGTGCGATCGCCACGGTGCTGATACGAACTTTGTCGCCCATGACGATGGTCCCGCTGGCTTCGTCGATCACCACGATCGCGGCATTGTCGGGTTCGACGCGCAGGTTTTCGATGAGCGCCAGGGTTTCGATGGGGTCGCGTTTGGTGAAATCCAGTTGCACGGTCCTTGGATCTGTTACCCGGGCGATCTTGCCGACAGTCTTGTTGATGACGGCTGCGACGCGTTCGGCAGTGGTAAGATCCGGGTTGCGCAGCCCAAGCCACAGGCCGTTGCTTTTATCCAGGTTGAACGGAACTGCTTTCTCGACGGTCGCGCCGTTGGCGATACGGGCGGCCGTTGGTACGCCGCGGGTGACCGATGCGCCGGCACCGCTGGCCGCGATGGCACCGGTGGACAGGGTTCCTTGACCCACAGCATAGACCTCGCCATCCGCAGCCAGCAGCGGGGTGACCAGCAACGTGCCCCCGGTCAAGTTCGTAGCGTCGCCGATGGCCGAGACGCTGATGTCGATACGGCTGCCGCTGTGGGCGAAGGCCGGCAGCGTGGCGGTGACCATGACGGCGGCAAGATCCTTGGTTGTCAGGAACGCCACTTGGTCACGCGTGTTGACGCCCAGGCGCTCCAGCATGCCAATCAGGGACTCCCGGGTGAAGACGTTGTTGATTAGCTTATCGCCCGTGCCGTTCAGGCCAACGACCAGGCCATAGCCAACCAACTGGTTTTCGCGGATGCCCTCGATATTCGCGATATCCTTTATGCGCACATCGGCCCGGGCTGGCGTCGGGGGCCAAAGCGCGATGGTCAGGTACAGCATAAAGGCGGCAATGACGCGCACTGGTTATCCTGGCGGGTTGTTCGATAGTTACAGCAACCTTCGTGCCAAGACGGCTTCGGCAGTTTTTGCGGCGGCTTCGCCGCTAACGGATCGGCAAAACCTGCCCACCGGGAAGACTATGCAGCGTCTCATGCCGCTTCACATCGAACTCATTGCAATATGTTGACGTTTGCGTGCGGGCTCTTGGCGTCTGCAAGGCGTGCCGCTATACGTCCGCGCGTTCCCTACCCGGAATGGGCCGGGCGCCCTGATCCCTTGCTTTCATGCGCGGGTATGGGCGGAAGGATAACCAGGATCGAACGCGCATGATGATTAGTCTGCCCCCTGATTATCAGCCCACCGAGGATGAGGAGTTCATGAACCCCATCCAGGTTGAGTATTTTCGCCAGAAGCTGCTGCGCTGGCGGGCCGATCTGATACGAGAAGCTGACGGAACCTTGGCCAGTTTATCCGAGGGGGGCATCCTGGAGGCCGACATCACCGACCGCGCAAGCGTCGAGACCGACCGAGCACTGGAACTGCGGACCCGGGACCGGGCTCGTAAGTTGATTTCCAAAATTGATCAGGCGCTGGTGCGGATCGAGCTTGGCACCTATGGCTACTGCGAGGAAACCGACGAACCAATCGGGATCAGGCGGCTGCAGGCCCGTCCGATCGCGACGATGTCGATCGAGGCGCAGGAACGGCACGAGAAGATGGAGCGGGTTCACCGCGACGACTGAGGCCCTTCAGGTATCGGAGGATAGCCCTGCGGGCAATCACGCCGCGAAGCTAGCAGCCTGATCCCGGCTGGCGACTTAGTGGGCTGCTGAAAAACCCTGCTCTATGCCAAGCGTACACAAAGTTTAGAACCTTCCAGCCGACCTGACGCCCTCTATGTTGTGGGCAAATCGGTCGCCTCGGCTTTTTCAGCAGCCTGTTCTGGAGAAGCAGAGCAGCCGCTACGTATTATCGTGGAAGTCGAGCCCTGCAACCGTTTTCGCAACTGCCCCGCACCGAATCGCGAAGTCGCCGAAACACTCGCCGTCCAGGCGGTTAGCCGCATAGGACTCGAACAGCGGCGATAGAATGCCAACAATCGCATTTCCGTCCACGTCGCCGCGATACAGCTTGTTCAGGCGCGTGCCGTCGCGGGAACCGCCAAGATACAGATTGTAAAGTCCAGGGGTACGGCCGACCAGCCCGATCTCCGACACGTAAGGACGGGCACACCCGTTCGGGCAGCCGGTCATGCGGATGGTGATATCGTCTTCCCGCAGGCCGAAACGCTCCAGTTCGTCCTCCAGAAGGGTGACGAGATCGGGAAGGTATCGCTCGCTTTCGGCCATGGCCAATCCGCAGGTCGGCAGTGCGACGCAGGCCATGGCGTTACGACGCAAGCCACTGGAAGGTAGATCGAGGTCGTATTCCCGCAACAACGCATCGACCATGGTACGCGAAGCGGCCGGAATATCGGCCAGGATCAGGTTCTGATTCGGCGTCATGATAAAACGGCCAACGTTCAGTTCCGCGATCTTATGGAGCCCCGCCATCGTACGCCCGCGGATGCGGCCGTTTTCCACGAACAGGGTAAAATGTGCGGAGCCATCGGCCTCCATCGCCCAGCCAAACCGGTCGCCGGTGGAGGTGAACGCAAAGGCCCGCGCCGGTTCCAGCTTCACGGCCAGCCGTTCGTTCACCAAGGCGGCGAAATGGTCGATGCCCATCCCGTCGATGGTGTATTTCAGACGGGCGTGTTTACGGTTGGATCGATCGCCGTAATCTCGCTGAACCGTCACAACCTGTTCGGCGACATCGATTGCGTTTTCCGGCCGGCAAAAGCCGATTACGTCGCCAACGCGGGGATAGGTTTCCGGTTCGCCGTGGGTCATACCCATGCCGCCGCCCACGACCACGTTATATCCGGCGATGCGATCCTGTTCGACAATGGCGATCAGGCCAAGGTCGTGAGCAAAGACATCAACGTCGTTATGCGGCGGCAGTGCCACGGCGATCTTAAATTTGCGCGGCAGATAGGTCCGGCCGAGGATCGGCTCGTCCTCGACGACTTCGCCGGATACTTTTTCCTCGTCCAGCCAGATCTCGTGCCACGCGCGAGTGCGCGGAAGCAGATGGGTGGAGAGATCGCGCGCGAGGCCGGTGATCTCGGCGTGCAGACCGGGCCGCCACGGATCGGCGGTGGCAATGACGTTACGGTTCACGTCGCCGCATGCCGCGATGGTGTCCAGCAGGTCGGCGTGCAGGCCCTGCATCAAGGGCTTCAGGCTGCCCTTCAGGATGCCGTGGAACTGGACCGTTTCGCGGGTGGTCAGACGGATCGTGCCATTGGCGCGCTCGACCGCCAACTTTTCCACCTTCAGCCATTGTTTGGGCGACAGGATGCCAGCGGGAACGCGCATCCGCACCATGAAGCTGAAGGCTTTTTCCATGCGCTGCTTGCCACGTTCGGCACGCAGATCGCGGTCGTCCTGCTGGTAGAAGCCGTGGAATTTCGTCAATTGGGTATCGTCGTCCGCAAGCGCGCCGGTTTCCGTGCGGGTCAGGCCGTCGGCGATGGTACCGCGCAGAAGATTGCTGGCGAGTTTGATGCGTTCGTTCGCGGATAGGGGGCGTTCGGTGTCCATGTCCCGGTGTCCTTCGGGTTACGGTTCGTTGGGCGGGCTACTGTGTGTATGCCGCGCGAGACTCTGGTCTGACCGGAGTTTGCCGCCATGACCAGCGAGAGACATTTCAATAAACGTCGCGCAGATAGCGGCCATCGCGGCGGATCGCGTCGAGTTCGGCCTTCGCGCTGGCCTGATCCTGATTGCCCTGGTCGGCCAGGATGCGCAGCACGGTGGCATGCACATCCTTCGCCATCGCGCTGGCGTCGCCGCAGACGTAAAGCGCCGCACCGTCCTTCAGCCACGCATAGAGATCGGCGCGCTTGTCCCAAAGCATATCCTGGACGTAGCGCTTTTCCGGCTGGTCGCGCGAAAACGCGAGGTCCAGGCGGGTGAGAAGACCGCTTTTGCGCCAATCCTGCAGTTCGAGCTGATACAGGAAATCGTGTGTGTAGTGACGGTGTCCGAATACCAGCCAGTTGCGGCCGGGGGCGCCGACGGCCTCGCGTTCTTGCAGAAAACCGCGGAACGGCGCGAGGCCGGTGCCGGGTCCGACCATGACGATCGGACGGGCGCTATCAGCGGGAAGCCGGAAGTGCGGGTTGGACCGGTGGAAGACCTTCAGCTTGTCGCCCTCGCGGTGGCGGGCGACGATGTCGAGCGAGGCTACTCCCCGGCGCTCGCGGCCATGCGTGGTGTATCGCAAGCCGGCAACCAGCAGGTGGGCTTCCTCGCCCACGGCCTTGCGGCTGGAGGCAACCGAGTAATAGCGCGGCGCCAGGGGGCGAAGCAGCGCGGTCAATTGGTCCGCCGACAGCCGGCCCGGCGCGAGTTCCAAAAGATCAACGATCTGGCGCCCCGCGGCCCAGTCGGCGGGCGGTGGCTGGATACCGGTGTCGCGGGCGAAGTCCTCGATCTGCTGGCCGGTGAGGGTGGCGATGTCGAGCTGGTGGGTCAGGGCTGCGAGAAGTGTGTCGTTGCCGGACAGGCCGGCGGCTTGCAGCACGGCATCGACCTGTGCCGGGTCGTTGGACGGGACGATACCCAGGGAATCCCCCGGCTCGTAGGCAATCGCGGAACCTTCCAGCGAAATCGCGATATGATGGGTGTCGGAAGTGGACCGGCTGCCGGTCAAACGCACATGTTCGGTGATTTCGGCCTCGAACGGGTGTGTACGGCTGGCCGATTCGGTCCCAGGGCGGGCGAAATCGACATGGATCACGGACGCTGAGGTGTCCTTGACGCCGACTTCCGCATTCAGCCGATCCAGCGTTGAGTCGATCCAGCCAGTCGCTGAGGTTGCAAAATCCAGGTCGCAATCGATGCGGTCGGCGATGCGGATGCCGCCGAGTGCCGAGAGGCGTTCGTCGATCGCGCGGCCGATCTGGCAGAACTGGACGTAAGCGCGGTCGCCCAGGGCAAGAACGGCGAAGCGGGTCTTTTCGAACCGAGGCGCATCATCCGCCATCAGGCCTTCAAAGAAGTCGATGGCACGTTGCGGCGGGTCGCCTTCGCCCCAGGTGGACGCGACGATCAGCAGATTTTCGGTCGCGGCGGCTTGCTCGGGAGTAACGTCCGCCATGTCAACGACCTTGGGCGCGAAGCCCAGCTTGGCCGCGGCCTTGCGTGCCTGTGCGGCCAGCGCTTCGGCATTGCCCGATTCAGTGCCGAACAGGATGGTCAACGGGGCGCGCTTGGCCGCCGGTGCCGCGGGAACGGCGGGTTCCGGATTATTTGCGGCCTGGATACCGGCGAGATAGCCGGACAGCCAGGCCCGTTGCTCTGGCGTGGTGACCGAGATGACCCGGTTGAGGGCGGCGATATGCTCATCCGCGAATGGCGCGGTAGCGGGTAACATGGGTGGCATCTCGATTCCTTCAGCCATTTGCCCGGACGGGCGCGGTCCGCGGCTCGACGGTCATGGGTTCGGTTTGCTGCCAGTCCGAGACCAGCGGGCGCAGCCCGATGGTTGGGCCGACCAGGATCAGCGTCGGGGCGTCCGCCGGGATACTCGCGACGGCCGAGGCGGCTTCGGCGAGGGTGCAAATACGGACGTCCTGGTTCGGGCAGGTGGCGTTGCCAATCAGGGCCATCGGTTCGGATGGCGCACGTCCGGCCTGGATCAGGCGCTCGGCGATTTGGGCGATGCGCCGCCGCGCCATGTAGAACACAAGGACCTCGGAACCGCGGGACAGAGCCGCCCAATCCACATTGGCCAGTTCGCCGCTGGAGTCGTGGCCGGTCGCGAAGGCGACGCTGCGTGCCAGCCTGCGGTGTGTCAGAGGGATACCGGCAGCGGCGGTGCCGCCGATGCCGGCACTGATTCCGGGCACGATGCGGAACGGAATGCCGGCAGCCGCGAGGGCCAAAGCCTCCTCGCCACCGCGGCCGAACACTAACGGGTCGCCGCCTTTCAGGCGCACAACCCGCAAACCCTGCCGCGCGAGCTGTATCAGCCGGTCGTTGATGCGCAGTTGCTGGGTGCGAATACCGCCGGCGCGCTTGCCTGCCATCTCCATCCGAGCGGCTGGGGCCATTGAGAGGATTGCGTCGGAGATGAGTGCATCGTGAAGGACCACATCGGCCTGACCGAGGGCATAAGCGGCGTGCAGTGTCAGTAGGCCGGGGTCGCCGGGACCGGCGCCCACCAGCCATACGGAGCCAGGGTCGAAAGCTGGTCCGGTCAGACCGGGAAAATCCATCGCGTGTGTTGCCTCGAGGCGCCCGAAAGGGGTGCCGCACCTGTTGAAAGAGGATATTTTTCGCTAAAATGCAATATATTGAGGTATATTTAGATTTATTTTTGTTTTCAACTCCGAAAAAGGGTCGGGACTTCCACTTCCGTGGTTGGCGGGATAAAATTTAACCTTGTGTTGCCACCGCGCGGCCACGCCACCATGGTGCGACCTAGAACCGACACGGGCTGAGAAAATGATGGACGATGATTTCCGTAAGGCCGCGCTCGACTACCACCGGCTTCCCCGGCCTGGAAAACTCGCGATCGAGCCAACCAAGCGTATGGCCACGCAGCGCGACCTGGCGCTGGCATATTCGCCGGGCGTGGCGGCGGCTTGCGAGGCTATCAAGGCCGATCCGAACGCGGCTTACGACTACACGACACGGGGCAACTTGGTCGGTGTAATTTCTAACGGCACCGCCGTTTTGGGTTTGGGCAACATCGGGGCACTGGCCGGCAAGCCGGTGATGGAGGGCA
>JAKBCJ010000183.1 GCA_021807975.1 Pseudomonadota bacterium
ACCGGCACCTTGCCGACATAAACCCGGCGGGATTTGCGCCGGACGATTTCCTGGTAAGGGCGATAGCTGCTCATGCGAGTCTCCTGATCACGGCATACGCGTGGGCGCGGCCGTGTCCAAGCCGCGCGATCTGACCGTTATTATGGGGCGTTCGGCCGCGATCCGCTACTGCCGTGGCCGCGGGGCTGGCAGTGCCGCCGCGGCAATGGCCAGTTTGCCGTCTTTTATCTGGTCTGGATCGAGTGTCAGGTCGCGCCGAACCGCCCCGCTGCCGCCCAAAGCGGCGGTCGCCGCGCCATCGACAAGGATTTCCGTGCCGCCGGCGTTGCCGGTGGTCAGCAGCAGGTCGTTTCGCGGCGGCACGGTCCAGGTTTCGCCGGTTTTCAGCACCCTGTTCAGCAGCACGGTTCCGCTGCGATCCTTGACCTGAAGCCATGTGTCGGCCGTGGCCCGCAGCGTAATGCGGCTGGTATCCGGTGCCGGGACCGCCAACGACGCGGTCGTGCCGCTGGCGGTTGCTTCGCTGGGCGGCACATCGGCCGTCATGCGGGGCGGAAGTTGGGCGGCCGCGGCCGATGTGGGGGAAATCGCCATGACCGGGGGCGCCGGATAGGCTGACGTATCCGATGATCCCGGGTCGGTCAGGACGATTTGCGGTACGGCGGCGGGGCTGGCTTCGGCCGGCGGCGGTGTTGGCGCGGCGATGGCCTGTTCCGCCAGCGGGGCCAGCCGTTCCGGCACCGCGGTGACGGTTTCCGCCGGCAGGCGGCCTTCGCCCGACAGGCGGTACCAACCGGCATAGGCGCCGACCAGCAGGATGAGCCCGAGCAGCATGACGGCGCCAGCGGGCAGCCCGCGTTCTGGCATCGGGACGGGAAAACGAAGCTGCGGCTCTCGGGTGAACCCGGCCGCTTCGGTGCGGAAACGCCGCACCATTTCCTCGGAATCCAGGCCGAGCGCACCAGCATAGGTTCGCACGAATGCCAGGGCATAGGCATTGCCGGGCAACGAGGCGATATCGCCCCTTTCCAGGGCCTCCAGATGCGGCATACGGATACGCAGGCGATGGGCGACGAAATCCAGCGGCCAGCCCAGCCGGTCCCGCGCGGCTTTCAGGTCGGCGCCTGCCCGGGCGGCCGCGCATGGCTCCATCGCCAATGGCGTGGCGGTTGACATCATGTCCCGACTTTCAACCAGCCTAAATCTGCGACCCTGCAGCACTGGCAGCCCCGTTCCTGGCCTGATTCAATTGGAAATGCGTCCCAACCCCCGCTTCCAAACAGGCTCGGACACCCGGTTTCTAGACTACGTGATCGGTTTTTCCAACGCCTTAAATTGGAGCATTTTCAGCATCGTCATGAATCCGGGGGGCCAACAGCGGTACAATGGAAACAGAAAATGACAATTCCGTAATGTCGATACGGGCGGTGAGGTCAGTTCAGGATGCCCTGTTCTCGCGCCCAGGTTGCGACTGGATCGCGCAGGGCGCCACCGCCCCGCCTGATCGCGGCCAGCACGGAACGGAAAGCACCCAGATCGGCCTGCGACAGCATCGCCTTGATCGGCAAAATGGCGCTTGCAGGCATCGACAGAGTTGTGATTCCGAGGGCTGTGAGAACCAATGCTTCCAGCGGCTTGGACGCTGCCTCGCCGCACAGCGAAACGGGAACACCGGCCGCATTCGTTGCAACCATAAGTTGTTCCAGGATATCGAGGACCGGCGGCGACAAAAAATCGTAGCGCTCATACAGCGATGGCGTTCCACGATCGGCGGCGAAAAGAAACTGTAATAAGTCGTTCGAGCCAACGGAGACGAAATCGACCGCTTTCAGCAATTCGGGCAACTGCCACATCAGCGCCGGGATCTCCAGCATCGTGCCGATCCGCAGCCGGCCGGGCGCCGGCCGGACGCGGCTCGCTTCTGCCATCATCAGCGCCTTTGCGGCCCGGAATTCGGCGACGGTGGCCACCATCGGGAACATCACTGACAGATCGCGCCCGCCGGCCGCCAGCAGCAGCGCCCGCAACTGCCGCCGCAACAGGGCAGGGCGGTCCAGCCCCACCCGCAGCGACCGCCAGCCCATCGCCGGGTTTTCCTCCTCGCTGATCGTGCCGGGCAGCAGCTTATCGGCGCCCAGGTCCAGCGTGCGGAACAGCACCGGCTTGTCCCCGGCCTCATCCAGAACCCGGGCGTAGATGGCGGCCTGTTCTGCGACGTCGGCGACGGAGCCGCGTGCCAGCATCGCGATCTCGGTTCGGAACAGGCCGATCCCGTCGGCGCCGGTGCGGGCCAGTTGCGGCAGTTCCATTCGCAGGCCGACATTCAGCATCAGCTTCAGCGGGACGCCGTCGGCGGTCACCGCCGGCCGGCCGCGCCACGTCGCCAGTTCCGCGTATTTGGCGTTGCGCGCTTCCTGTGCCCGTAGATAGGCGCGCTGGACCTCGGCTTCCGGGCGCAGGATCAACTGTCCCTCGTCGGCGTCGATCACCGCGCTATCGGCCTGTTCGGCGCTGTCCAGTATCCCGCGCAGGCCGCCAAGCGCGGGAATCCCCAACGCGCGCGCCAGGATGGCGGCGTGACCCGCCGGGCTGGCTTCCTCTACCGCGACGCCGCCAATGCCCCTGGCGTGCCAGTCCAGCAACTCGGCCGGGCCAAGCCGCCTTGCGAGCAGGATCGCACCCCGGGGGACTGGCATGCGCGGTGCGTCGCCGGTCAGCGCGGTCAGCAGCCTGTTGGCCAGGTCCTCCATGTCCGCCAGACGTTCGCGCAGATAGGGGTCGCTGATCCGTCGCATCCGGTCATGCAACTCGCCGGCGACCCGCTGAACCCCCGCTTCCGCGGTCAGGCCGCCACGGATCACGTCGCCGACCCGGCGCAGCCAGCCCGCATCGGACGCCACAAGCCGGTAGGCTTCCAGCACCTCGCGGGATGCGGTGACGTCCGCCGTTCGCCCGTTATTGGGGACTTCCGCGAACAGATCGTCCAGGCCGCGTTGCATGCGATCGACGGCTTGCTCCAGCCGGACCTGTTCGGCGGTGGGGTCATCCGCCAGCAACCGCACGACCGGGCCGGCGGAGCGCAGCAGAACGACCGGGCCGACTGCGATGCCGCCCATCAAGGGTGTCCCGGCAAACAAGCGCGGCACCGTGGCCGCCAGTCCCTCGGGCGAGCCGTCGGTCACGCCGCTGCCCGACAGCATCTCCGCCAGCAGCATCGCGACGGTTTCCAGGTCATCGACTTCGTGTTCGGTGAAATTGCGCGGCGTGCGGTTCTGCACTACCAGCACGCCCAGCGTCCGGCCGCCCCGGCGTACCGGGACCGCCAGCATGGAGGCGAACGGTTCCTCGCCGGTTTCCGGCCGGTAGGCGAACGCGGGATGGTTTTGCGCGTCCGGCAGGTTCATCACCGCCCCGGTTGCCGCGCAGAGTCCGACGATGCCCTCGCCCACCCGCAGCCGGGTTCGCCCGATCGCGTCCTGCTTCAAACCCTCGGTCGCGGCGAGTTCCAGGATGTCGCCCGGCCGTTGCACGTAAATCGAGCAGACTTCGGAGACGAGTTCCGACGCCACAAGCTGCACCAGCGCCGACAGCGGCGCGGCGCCCCGGGCGCGCAGGTCACGCAGACGGGATAGCAGGCGGCGCGGTCCGCTCATGGAAAGCGGGCGATTGTGGTGATGGTCATTTCGCTATCGCCCTCCTTTCTGCCGATCCCGGCCATTAGGGGGCGGGCATGGCTGAAAGATGGCAAGCGAAATGCCGCCATCAAGGAAATCCGGAGGCAGGCGTGTCAGCAGCGCCCCCGGTTGCCTGTCAGGGATGGTCCGCCCTGGCGGCCAGAGCCGCGAGGGCTTGCCCGACCAGTTCCTGGATGATCTCGGCGACCGGCTGGATGCTGGTAACCATGCCGACCGACTGGCCCGCCATCACCGATCCAGTTTCGATATCGCCCTCGATCACCGCGCGCCGCAGTGCGCCGGCCCAGAACCGTTCCACCAGAAGCTGCGCTTCTTCCTTGGTCACCTCGCCAGACAGGAACTTGTCCCGGGTCTCGGCCTGGTGCGCCATGAACTTCTTGGTGCCATCGTTGATCAGCCCGCGCACCGGGATCACCGGCAGCCGGGGATCCAGCTCCACCGACGGCATCGCATCGCGCGCATTGGCATGGACGAAGAATTTCTTGAACTTCTCATGCGCGATCGACTCGGCCGAAGCTGCGAAACGCGTGCCCAACTGAGCGCCGGACGCGCCCATTTCCAGATAGGACAGGATCGCCTCGCCACGCCCCAGCCCGCCGGCCACGAACACCGGCACTTCACGCAAATGCGGCAGGATTTCCTGCGCCAGCACGGTCAGCGACACCGGCCCGATATGGCCCCCGGCCTCCGACCCCTCGATCACGATCGCATCCGCGCCCGAACGGACCAGCCGCTTGGCCAAAGACAGAGCGGGCGCAAAGGCAATCAGCTTGGCGCCCCCGTCCTTCACCGCCTTCACCGCCGGCCCGGGCGGAATGCCACCGGCCAGAACGATGTGGCTGACCTTCGCCTCCAGACACACGCGGATCAGATCGGTCAGTTCCGGGTGCATCGTGATCAGGTTCACGCCGAACGGCTTGTCCGTCAGCGCCTGGGTCCCGGCGATCTGCTCCGCCAGTTGCGCCGGGCTCATGGCCCCGCACGCGATCACCCCGAACCCGCCGGCGTTGGAGATTGCCGACACCAGGTGCTTCTCCGACACCCAGCTCATGGCCCCGCCCAGAATGGCGTATTCGCAGCCGAGGAAGGCAGTGCCGCGCGACCACAACCGATCGAGCTGGGCGCGGGCGGCGGTCAGGGACTCAGGCTGCATCGAGGCCATACGCGGTATGCAGGGCGCGAACCGCCAGTTCGGTGTATTCGGCGGCGATCAGCACGCTGACCTTGATCTCGCTGGTGGAAATCACCTGGATATTGATCGCCTTGTCGGCCAGGGCGCTGAACATCGTATTGGCGACACCCGCATGGCTGCGCATGCCGACCCCCACCACGCTGATCTTCGCCACATCCGGGTCTTCCAGGATTTCGCCGTAGTTGATCTGGCTTTTGATCGCGGCCAGAGCCGACCGGGCGCGCGGCAGATCGGCCTTGCCGACGGTGAACGTCATGTCGGTGGTGCCGTCGTCGGAGATATTCTGCACGATCATATCGACATTGGCGTTCTGCTCCGCCAGCGCGCCGAAGATGGCGGCGGCGATGCCCGGACGGTCCGGCACCCGGCGGACAGTGATTTTCGCCTCATCGCGGGAGTAGGCGATCCCCGACACATTCTCTTTTTCCACGATCTCGTCCTCATCCACCACCAGGGTTCCGGTGTCCTCGCCCGGAAGTGCGTCCGTGAAGCTGGACAGCACCCGTACCCGGACGCGTTCGTTCATTGCCAGTTCCACGCTTCGGGTCTGCAGCACCTTGGCGCCAACGGACGCGAGTTCCAGCATCTCCTCATACGCTATTTTCGCCAGCTTGCGCGCTTTCGGCACAATCCGCGGGTCGGTCGTATAGACCCCATCGACATCGGTATAGATATCGCAGCGATCCGCCTTCAGAGCCGCCGCCAGGGCCACCGCCGAGGTATCGGACCCGCCACGCCCCAGCGTGGTGACGCGGTTATCGGGCGCAATGCCCTGGAAGCCGGCGACCACGGCGACCTGACCCAGGCCCATGCGACGCACCAGTTCCTCGCCTTCGATCGACTGGATGCGCGCCTTGCCGTGCGCGGTATCGGTGCGGATCGGGATCTGCCACCCTTGCCAGGATCGCGCATCGACCCCGTTCTCTTGCAGGCAGATCGCCAGCAGGCCAGACGTTACCTGCTCCCCGGTCGCGACCACGGAGTCGTATTCCCGAGCGTCGTGGAGCGGGGAGAGGTCGGAGCACCATTTGACCAGTTGGTTGGTGACGCCCGACATGGCGGACACCACCACGGCCACCTGGTTGCCGTGTTCGACCTCGCGTTTAACGCGTTGGGCGACATTGCGGATACGGTCTAGGTCGGCGACAGAGGTGCCGCCGAATTTCATCACGATGCGGGCCATGAAGGGGTTTCAGTTACCATATGGTTTATGCGAAGGCGCACGGAATGGATTTATGCCGGCGCACACATACTGATCAGCGGCGAAGGGAGCAACCATGAGTAGCGGTTCAGTATCGATGGAGGAAGTCGGCAAGTTCGACCGGCTGGCATCGCGCTGGTGGGACCCCAACGGCCCGATGAAGCCCCTCCATAAAATGAACCCCGCTCGGATTGGCTGGATCGAGGGTCTGCTGAAAGGCCCGACCCGCATTCTGGACGTAGGCTGCGGCGCCGGTCTGGCGGCGGAGGCCCTGGCGGTGAACGGCCATGACGTGCTGGGCATCGACGCCGCCGGCGAGGCGATCGAGGCCGCCCGCATGCACGCCCAACGCCAGGGCGTGAAGGTAACCTACCGGTCCTGCCTGGCGGAAAACCTGGCCGCCGAGGGGCTGCGCTTTCCGGTCATCACCGCGCTGGAGGTGATCGAGCATGTGCCCGACCCGGCCGGCTTCGTCCGCGTGCTGGCAAGCCTGCTGGAACCGAACGGTATGCTGGTGCTGTCCACCCTGAACCGCACCCGCCGGTCCTGGCTGACGGCGAAGGTCGGCGCCGAATATGTGCTGCGGATGCTGCCCGTCGGCACCCACAACTGGAAAGCGTTCATCACCCCGGCCGAACTGGGCGCCATGGTCCGCTCTGCCGGCCTGCGCGTCGGGCCCACCATTGGCCTGGTCATGGACCCGATGGACGGCCACTGGCGAACGGGGCGCGATATGTCGGTGAACTATATGCTGACGGGAATGCGCTAGGGTGTTTCGGCTTTCGTCGAGCGGTGTCTAAGTGGACCGGCGTAACCCTGCTGTGTCATGGCCCGGGCTGGCGCGGCGCCCCCTGATCTGTGCCAAACAAGGCAAGGGCAAAACCTCTACGGATCAGTTGGCTGGAAACGTTAGTAAACTGCAACTACGCCATTGCAAGGTGACGTAGAAAGGATCCCGGCGGTAACCCGCGGAGCGGACGAACCGTAACCGAATACCACGCCAGTGCGCCGGGATGGCCCTCGAAGCTCTGCTGGGCTTGATCGCCGCGCATGCGAACCGCCGTATCGGCGGCTGGGCAGCCTCTCATCCGAACACAAGCCAGCGAATTACGACGGCGGTAACAGCCGCAAAATCGGCTCCTTGCGGCAGCGGCCGGTGCTTCAGCTGGCGTCATCGGCAACGGAATGGTGCGCTGGCTGCTGAATACCGACCAGGCGAACCGGGACCCGCTTGACGAATGGCCTGACACCCCCGGCTGGTAATCGGGGCAGCCCATCAGGCCACCTTGAATCGTGTCGGGAGTTGCCGTGGTATGCAATTTGTAAGCCCGCTCGTATGAGCGCATGGCGCCACGTTACGTCTCCCTACTCGCAGCGCGGCGCCGAATGGTACAAGGCCCCGGGCCACCGGAACCGGCGCGGCGGCGATACAGTTCAGAAGCCGCGGCGCCGCCACGACGATAAAAGGCCGGTGACTCCGATCAAGCGATTCATTTATTTGGCAACCGCGACTAAGCGCCCGCCCCGGCGGGATCGCGCAGCCGCAGCCAGGCAGGAACCCTGGCTGTCAGTGTTGCCTCTCCGCACACAAGGCCGCCGCCTATGGCGTCCAGCCGCAACGATGCGAGCCCGATATCGCCGCGGCCCGATCGCATCGTGCCGACCTCGGCGCCGCTTTTCAGCACGGGGGTGCCGGCCGCAGGTAACGGGCCGGCGACGGCAACCGGCACCAGGCGGCGTTTGACCAGGCCGCGGTATTTGGTGCGGGCGGTCAGTTCCTGACCCATATAGCAGCCCTTGGTCCAGGATACGCCCGCCAGTTCGTCGAAGCCGGCTTCCAGTAGGACGCTGCGATCTGCTTCCATGTCCTTCGACCCGTCCGGCAGCCCGGCCTGAAGCCGGTAGGCGTCCCAGTCCTCGGCGGTCGCATTCGCGGTTGGCGCGGTGGTAGCCAGAACCCTCCAGGCGAAATCCGGCAGCCTGGGGTCAGGTGCCACGATACCCGCCACGTCCGGGCGGCCACCCCGGGCGACGGCGACGAACAGGTCCGGCTCTGCCCGCAAAGCGACCTTCATCCGCAGCCGGTACCGTGCCATGCGTTGCAGCAGCATCGGAATCTGCTCACTTTCGCAATCCAGCAGCAAGCGGTCCCCATCGGAAAAAATGAAGAAATCCGCCAGCCATTTGCCTTGCGGAGTCAGCAATGCGGCCCAGACCGCGCGATCCGGACGGGCGGCCTCGACATCGTTCGATACCAGGCCTTGCAGGAAGGCGACGCGGTCCTCACCCTCGACCGCGATGACGCCTCTTTGGGGTAACAGGGCGATTTGGTTCATCCTGTATACTTAAGGAGGGTGAGCCATCCCGCAAGTCTGTTCCAGGCGTCATTCCCAGCAGCCGTCCCCAGGACTCCCGCCGCGGCAATGGATCGCTGGCCAGGGTTGCTCGGTCCAGAAATGCCGCCCGAGCGCGGCCCGCCAAGGTGCTGCGCAGTTTCTGGTCGCGGACCAGCCAATCCAGCGCGACATACCACGCGTTTGCGTTATTCGCGACCAGTTGACCGGCGGTCCCGTCGGCCAGGGAGCTCCGATAAACTGGCACGTCGGACGCCAGCATGGCCAGGCC
>JAKBCJ010000184.1 GCA_021807975.1 Pseudomonadota bacterium
GCTGTTCCATTGGATCGGCCTGTCGGTTGGCGTCGCGGTCCTGCTGACCGTCGGGGTCATTTCCTATGGCGCACTGGCGCGGGAGTTGTTCGGCCTGTCCGACGTCTGGGTAACCGACGTCACGACCTATCTGATGGGCTACATCGCCTTTGTCGGCATGACCTCGCTGGCCTGGCAGGGGCGGCATCTGAAGATCGACATACTCGGCCATTTTCTCGGACTGCCGGCGCGGCGCGTACTCGCCCGGGTGTCCGGCATGATCAGTGCCTTTGTTTCGATCATGCTGCTGTGGCTGTGCGGCAATTTCTGGCTGGATGCCCTGGACAGCAACGAACATTCCTGGGGGATGCTGTCGATGCCGCTGTGGATCCCGTATCTTAGTCTGTTCGCTGGCAGTTTTCTTCTGGCACTCGCCCTGATCGTGCGGATCGCGGTGCCGCTCGTTCAGTCTGACAGCAAGTAGGATCGTATCGTGCTTATCGGTCTTGGTATGTTTGGCGGCTTGCTGGGCTTGCTGTCCTTGGGTGTTCCCATCGCATTCGCGCTGTTGTTCGTGGCGATGTCCGTGCTGGCGCTGACCGGCGGCGGGATCGATGGGCTTTCGATGCTCGCCAACACGTACTGGAGTTCGGTGACCACGTTTACGCTGACCTCGGTGCCGATGTTCATGTTCATGGGCGCGATCGTGGCGGCATCGGGCATGGGGGCTCGGTTGTACAGCGCGTTGGCGACCATACTCGACGGGTTGCCCGGCGGGCTGGTGGTGGCGACCACGGCGGCCTGCGGGGTGATGGCGGCGGTGTCCGGATCCTCGGTGGCGACGGCGGCGGCGATCGGCGGGTTCGCCATCGCCGAAATGCGCCGGCACGACATTCCGGAGGCGCGGGCCTGCGGGGCGGTGGCAGGCGGCGGCACGCTGGGTATTCTGTTGCCGCCAAGTATTCCGCTGATCGTTTACAGCATTATCGCCGAACAATCGATCGGCAGGCTGTTCGTCGCCACGTTGGTTCCGGGCCTGATCATGATCGTGGCGTTTTCGGTGTTTCAGATCGTTCTGGCCTTGCGCGACAAAAAGCGGGGCCGGCCCATCGCGGCGCCGCGCCGGCTTGCCTCATTCCGGGAGCGGGTGGCGGCGTTACGGGACATCGGGCCGTTCGCGCTGTTGATCGCGATCATTCTCGGCTCCCTCTATCTCGGTCTCGCCACGCCGCAGGAGGCGGCGTCGTTCGGCATCGTGGTCAGCCTGTTTCTGGCCGGCGCGGTGTATCGCGAACTGCATTGGGCCAGGTTCCAGCAGATCCTGGTCACCGCGGCACAGAACAGCGCGATGATCCTGTCGGTGATCGCCTCGGCCATCGTGTTCGGCTACGTGATGACGACCAGCCAAGTGGCATCCGCGCTGACCCACATGGTGGTGCAGGCGCATGTGGCGCCGTGGCTGCTGTTCGTCTGCATCAATCTGCTGCTGATCTTCCTTGGCTGCTTCATGGAGACGATCGCGATCATCGTGGTGACCATGCCGGTCCTGATTCCTGTCGTGCAGGCGTTTCACTGGAACCTGATCTGGTTCGGCGTCATTGTCGTGATCAACATGGAAATGGCGCTGATCCATCCGCCGGTCGGGCTCAATCTGTTCGTGGTGCAGAGCGTTGCACCCGACGTGGCGTTGCGGCGGATCGTGATGGGCACGCTGCCGTACGTGTTCATCATGGCCGGGGTACTAGCCCTGATCGCGGTGTTCCCGGGACTGGTTCCAGGCTGAGGTTGGACGGGCCGCCGCCCGCCAACGGCTGTTCAGGCCGTTGGCGAAGGCTCGGCCGGCTATAACGCGGGGATGTGCGCGCGCTTATCGACGCGGGCGATTCGAGAGAGAAGATAATCCACCTCGCCCTTCGCCGCCGAGCTGAGGGCGTGGCTGGGCTTGCGTTGGGTGTCGGAGGCGATGACGCCGCGCCGCATCAGCACATACTTGCGGACGGCTAGCCCGAGAGCGCCCTGCTGCTGTTCGTACACGAGGTACGGCAGGTGGGCGTCGAACAGGTCGTGCGCCTCGTCGCGCTTTCCGGCGGCGGACAGGCGGACCACGTCCACCAGCATTTCCGGGAAAGCGTAGCCGGTGTTGGCGCCGTCGGCGCCGCGATCCATCTCGAAATCCAGGAACAGGCCGCCGTTGCCGGTCAGGATGGCGATGTGGCGCATCGAGCCGTCACGTTCGAACGCGCGCAGGGCGCTGATTTTCTCCAGGCCGGGCCAGTCTTCGTGCTTCAGCATGACGCAGGATTCGTTTTCGGTGACGATGCGGCGGATGACGGCGGGCGTCATGACCACGCTGAAGGTCAAAGGGTAGTCCTGGAGGACGAAGGGCACGTCGGCGCCGATGACCTCCACCGCCTGACGGTAGTAGGCCACGACCTGGTCGTCGGTGCGCAGGGTGTTGGGCGGGGCGATCATGACGCCGGCGGCGCCGAGGTCCATAACATCGCGGGTCAGGGCGCGCATGGCGGCGAAGCCCGGGGCCGATACGCCGACGATGATCGGCACGTTGGCCCGCTGGATGACCTTGCGGGCGATGGCGATGGCTTCCTGGTGGTCGAGCTTCGGAGCTTCGCCAAGTTGGCCGAGGATGGTGATTCCGTTGCTGCCGGCGGCGAGGAAGAAGTCTGTCATGCGGTCGAGGGATGCGTCATCGACCGTTCCGTCGGGGTGGAACGGGGTTGGGGCGATGGGGATGACACCCTTGATGCTGCTGGTAAGAACCACGTCCGGACTCCTGGTGACGAAAGCGACGTGGGTTAGATAACGGGTGGGTTGCCGGCGTCAACGCGGGGGGGTGGGGGCGAGGTGGGCTCTCTGGATGATGGATGTGCCGGGGGCCCGAACGCACTACACGGCGGTTCGGTGTGATTTGAACGAACGGTATCGCTACCCAGCCCCGTCGGATTTTGGACTGTCTGCGACAAAATTCCGAATAGGCGTCAAATTCTGGGGGGACAGGCCGCTACAGACTTTGCGACAGCAGGCAATGGTTGCTTGCTGAGCAACGAGGTTACGATGTTCAAGTTCGTTGGCTGGGTCGCAATTTCTGGCTTCGCCGTTTATGGATTCACCAAATTTGTCCGCAATCACGTCGTCTTAGACAAGACCCCGACGGCGTGACAGGGACGCCGCCGCCACGGCAACCGGTCGTTATCGTTCAGTCCTGACGATCCGAGCAGGATTGCAGCATGATCACAATGCCGTTATCAAGACGATATGGGCAATCGAGTCCGCTGATCGGTTCGCAAGCCCTGTCGGGGCGGGGAGATCGTAGTGCCACCGAAACTGGACGATCATGCCTCTGCGCGGGACAAGCTGCTGGTCCTATACCAACGGCTGACTCTGGACAGCCGCAGGCATTTCCAGGGTGATATTGCTCGGGATCTTGGATGCTCGCCACAAACCGTCGCGCGTCTTATCGGTGTCATCGAGAAACATCTTGGGAAGGATGTCGAGATCGAGAATGCGCTTGAAGGACGCCGCCGGTATTACCGGCTGAAGTCGAAGGCTGAGGAAAAGGCGCTGGGCTTCTCGTTCGAGGAGTTGCGTTATCTGGCCACCTGCCGCGACCTCGCGGCACCGTTCCTGCCAAAGACCGTGACGGATCGCATCAACGGCAGTCTGACGACATTGGCTCTTCTTTTGGGCGAGAGCTCCGCGCGCTCGGTTTCCGGAATGTCTATCGGGTTCCACGGCAAAGGCTTTATCGACTATTCACCGCACCTGGGCACGATTGCGATATTGAACAAGGCGATCGAGAAGCGTTCGATTTGCAGTGTTTTATATCGGCCCGGCGGCAGGCGGGAGGAAATTACCTACCGCTATGCGCCGGGGCGAATTCTGGCAATGGGCGGTACGCTTTACGTTCAGGGACACAAGCTGACCGAACATTCCGTTATTAGGGAACGCCCGACGACGTTCTCCTTGCATAGAATCATCCGGGTTGCTCCGACTGGTGAGTATTTCCGGTTCGATGCGGCAGATGGTGACGCCCGCGCTTTCGGTCTGCACTGGCACGAGCCGAGACGGATGCAGGTCCGCGTGGCACCGTCCGCGGCGGACTATGTTCGCGACCGGGTCTGGAGCGACGATCAGATCATCGAGGATACGGAAGATGGCGGCGTTTTGTTGAGCCTTACGACCACAAGCGAGAAGGAGCTTCTGGCGTGGGTTTACAGCTTCGGAGGGGCTGCTCAGTTGGTTGGGGCACAGGATATGGCGGTGGGAAACGACGTACGGAGGGGAACATGAGCGAGAAAATCATCGAGCGTGAGTATGAGGCCGCGTTCGCAAACGTTGCATCGACAAGTCCGGTGTTTCCGTATCGGGCGAAGTTGCAAATGCTGGGCTTGGTCGAAGAGAAAATAAGGTCAAAATCAAATGTATCCACATTCTTGCAGTGGGAAAACAACCCCGCTCAGCTAGGTGGCTTTATCGCCGAGGAATGGCATTCGACGACCTACAACATGGACGCCATAGTGAAGGGAAAAACCGCTCGCGCACAAACAGGCTTAGATAACGGAGTCATTGGAAACAACGATAAAGTATCCGACTTGGCAATAGTCGATCATGGTGAAGTGGTAAGGAAAGTTCAGTCTAAATATTACCGAGATGCCCAGACGACAGCGAATAAGCACGCTACCGTTCGGAAAGACGGGTCGGGACCTAAGTTCGAGGACGCCAATGTCGCGCTTTCTCCAGCCGATCAGGTTCCCGCCATTCGGCAAAAATCGTTGGAGGGGTATCACCGCAAGATGACGCAGGCGGAGCGGCTCCGCCAACAAGATGGATCGCCAGACCTTGTGCGCGCCCATGAAGCGAAGGCCGAAGCCTACAAACAAACGGCTCAGAAAACCGCTGCGACAATCGAACACGACGGCGCATCGTCAGCGCCTTTGACGAAGTCCGAGGCCAATGCGTTCGGCGCAGGCGATATTGGCAAGTTGGAGACAACGCAATCGCAATACGAGACGTGGTCGACCGTGCAGAACATGCGAAAGGCCGCAAGCGGAGCAGCGGCGATGTCGGCCGTTGTTGCTGGCACGGTCAATATCGTCAACTACGTCGGTTTGGTCCGAGCAGGAGAGATCGACGCGTCGGAAGCCGCCGTGAAGATCGCCGCCGAAACCGCAGCGTCCGCCGCTGACAGCGCCATAAAGGCAGCCGCAACGACGGGTCTGCAAAGCATGATTGTCCGTCTAGGCTCGCGTGAGGCAGCACAAAGCATGGCGTCCCAGAGCGTCGGCGCCCTGTTACGGTCCAACGCCATTTCTGTCGGTGTCGTCTGCGCCATCGATGCAATCAAGGATCTTGTACTATTTGGAGCCGGAAAGCTCACCCTCGCCGAATTGGAGGAACGCTCGGGGAAGAACATCTTCTCGACCGCCGCTGGCACAGTCGGCGGTTCCATCGGCGCCTCGATCTGCGGCGGTTTGGCCATGGGGGGAGCGTTGGCGCCTGCCGTATTACCCGTCCTTGGTGGCCTGGCTGGTGGCCTGATAGCGTCGATGGCGATGGCCTTTGCTATCGAAAACGGGATCGAGGCGCCCTATCGCGAGTTGGTCACAAATACCCAAACGCTGCGCGAATCCGCGATCATTCTTCAGGACGTATCAAACCGATTTTTTGAGGGACAGGTCCACTTCGAACAGTTCATGGCGGCCGATGCGGCGTTGGATCAATCATTCAACGAGCAGGCGGCGATCATAAAGACATCTGGCGAGGATATGCGCCAGGCGATTGACCGGATTTGATGGAGCGAACGATGTTTGATTGCAGCCCAACCGAGATACAAGACATCGACAGTCATCTGGATGCAAAACTTGTATGGGCGAAGACCCGCATGGCGGTGGCCGAACAGTTGGCTTTGGACGCCTCCCGGCTACTCGCTTGCACCTCGGACCGCTTGGCTACATATCAGGGGCAGAGCTTCTTCAAGCGATGTTGGTTCGGCTTGTCAGGCAGGAATGGCACCATCCAGCGCGCCAACGAAAACGACCTGATCGAGATGCAGAAATACGCATGGCGCTACCTCAATCTGCTTCAGGAACGAGACCTTCTCGCCGCCCACTCGATCATCACCGTCAAGAACAATCTGATGACGCTAGCAGTCGATCAAGACGATATTCGCAGAGAGGTCTCCCGGCTTGCCGATAGAGTATACAATCGGTTCGTGGCGCTCGATGAGCGAGTCGATAAGATCGAGGTGTCACAACGAATCCATAGCTGGCTTCTGACGATCGATATGAGGGGCTACGATTCGGCTTTCCCGCCCCATCTTCGTCTATTGCGAATCGTTAACGATTTCTACCATCTCAAGCCGGGCTCCTGGAACATCATGGAACTGCGGTATCTCCAAAAGGCATTGAAGGAGGTTGGCCTCGACATTCGAGAAAATATCCGCGTCGGCGAGTTCGTCGATCGCGTTGTTGAAGAAATCGAGGGGCTTGGCTATCCAGGGTTTTCCACGCTCCTAACATTAGAGGACGAAGTTAATTGGGATGATGATTTTGTCATAGATGAAATCTCGGCGCCTTCGTTCAGTTCGCTTTATCAGATCAAGGAAAGTTACACTAGCAGTTCACGCGTGATCCACTCGCTGCAAAAGTCCCTGGGCCTTGCCCATGTGGACGCTATCAAGACAGTTATGTCCGATTTCATCGCCGAGCAGGGTATCGACACAAGGATTGAAGTCCCACTAAAGGATTTGGCTATCGAGATACTCAGCTGTTTCGACCTTGCGCAGCGCCTGTCGTCGGAAAGCCGAGCGTCCACGGCCAAATCCACAGAAGATGTCGCTGAGTCTGACCCGTCCTCTTCCAAGACGTATTCTATACCTTCCAGTAAGGGTGAGACTGCCACCGATAATACCGATGCCCCCGGCAATTTTGAGAAAAAACCAGAAGGGCCGGAGGCCAAACCTAGAGCCGACGGCGCCGACGTTAACGCCGTGGCCCACCCGGAGCCCACCGATGGAAGACGGTTGGCGGCGATCGCGACCGGTAGCATCTACGATTTGCTCTCGGTTTGCGATAACAGTGAACTCGATCCACTCGTTCAGATAATCGTCAACGCCTCCACTAATTCGCTCGATTCGTCGCCAACGTTCAAGCTTCACACCCCAAACCACACCAAATACTACAAGGAGATAGCCGACGAGATACGCAGCTTCGGCGGGAATTCGATGCGAAATGTCTTTCGGGGTTCCGGTCCGGAGTATGCCGACATTGTAGAAGACGTGTGCGCGAAGTTCGATCTTCCATCCGTGGAGGGTGCCGTAGTCAAGAATGAAGACGCGGTTTTCAACAGATTCGCGCCTACAAGTTTTGACAAGATATCGGACGACCAAATTGCAGACGCAATTAAAAGCGTCCGCAAAGCGGCTAAATCGCTAGGTAACAATAAGGGCAAAGCCGCCGCCGGAGTTGCCGCCGGCCTCTTAGGCTTGCCGATTACAGCGGCCTTCCTAGTGAACTCGGCCTTGTCGGAAGCCTATCGCGTGACCGGCCCATGCGTCTTCTACATCGCATATCTCCGGAAGAAAATTCTGGCACGATTTGGGTAAACCCGCACCTCGCCAACACAGCAGATATCCTGATTGCCGCTGAAATTCTGTCTGGCGGGTGTTGCCGATCGGGTCGCCTACGCGGCGACAGAAGACATTCCGAGCACGCCATAGCCGGCGTGCTTGGAATGTTACTCATGGCCGGTGACCAGATTTCACAGGGGACAAGTAGCTACTTATTGCCGGACCAAGTGGCCGATAGCGGGAACCGAACGAACCGACCGCCTTCGTCTGGCGCGGTTCGACACAGCTGTGTCGCGAGTCCCACGCTGCCACCACGTCCGGATGGCAAAGGCTGTAAGGAGGGCGATGGCCGTATCGATTCCGGAAGTGCCGAAGCTGGTTCGAAAACAGGAAACGAGGCTCAGTCAGGGGAGCAGGGACGAGTATCAGTCAGGACCATTTTTTTGTTCGAACCGACCGAACTGAGCAGGACGCCCAAAAAGCCCTCCAGAACAGGATAGGTTAATGCCAAAAGACATTGAAGTAAGATGAAAGTTGGCGTCCCGTAGGGGATTCGAACCCCTGTTGGTGCCGTGAGAGGGCACTGTCCTGGGCCTCTAGACGAACGGGACATTGGCCAAGGCGCGCTTTCTACCCGCTAACCTGTCGAACCTCAAGCCGGGAAATCCTATCTGGCCAGAGAAATATGCCCCGCCACGGCCCCCGTCGCCGGATCGATCAGCACCACCCGATCCACGCCGCCGCCCTGAAGCTGCACCGCCAGCCGGTCCCGCACCGCCGCGATCCCCGCGATATGGGTCCCGGCCGGTTCATCCAGCACCGAAGCGACCGATGCGGGCATGACGGCGGCAACCGGTAAGGCCGAGGCCACGGGCGGGGCGGCGGACCGGCGGGCGATGCCCACCACCAGCCCCACCGTGCCGACCACGATCAGCACACCCATAACCACCACAGCGATTTTCAACGCACGCATGCCGTCTCCCATTCGTAACCGATCCGCGTTATCCCACATCCACATGTCAGCCAATAGCGAACCATCACCGTCCGGCCCGATCCGCATCGCCGCCACCGCCGAACACGCCGGCATGCGGATCGACCGTTTCCTCGCCGACAGC